>NZ_JADPKQ010000179.1:0-13019 GCF_023074015.1 Bradyrhizobium sp. 142 | reverse complement strand
CCCTTTTCTGTGTCTCGACAACCAGAAAGTATCCGGTTCACGCTGGATTTGCCGGGCATGCGCTGCGGCATAGTGAATCATTCCCGGGACAGCCCTGCGCTTGCGGGGGAGGGGTGGGGAGAGGGTGTCTCCACAATGGGACAATCCCCTAGAGGACAGAACCCTCACCCGCGCCTTCGGAGCGACCTCTCCCGCAAGCGGGAGAGGTACAGCGAGTGCGCGGCCAGAGTATTGCCAAAAATCGAACTGCATCATTCGCGTGTCACGTGTTGAGGAGGACCGCGCCGATCGCAGCCGCCACCGCCTGCTGCGCCGGCTCGACCACGGGCACGCCGATGTCCTCCGCGATGGCAGACCGATGCGACGCCATGCCGGCGCAACCCATCACCACGACATCGGCGCGGCATTGGGTGACCAGCGCGCGGCCGGCCTCGATCAGCCGCCCGCGAATGTCAGCGCCCGCCGTTTCCGCCGCACTTGCGCCGACCGACGAGCTTCCGGCATAGCGGCTGTCGACGCCCATGAGCCGCGCCATGCGCTGCTGGCGGCGGATGCTTGAAGGCGACAACGCGATGATTCCAAAGCGTTCGCCGAGCATCAAGGCGCGAAAAATGCCGCACTCGGCGATGCCCATCACAGGGCGTCCGCCGGCCGCCTCCCGCACCGCATGCAGGCCGGGATCGCTGAAACAGGCCAGCACGAAGGCATCCGCATCGTCGTCCGACACGCGGTTCACCAGCGGCATGACAACGCTGTCGGCATCGCGCTGCGAGCTGATGCCGGGCGGTCCCTCGGCAAGGCCGACCACCGCAATCTCCGGCCCGCCCGCGATGCGCAGCGGCGCGACCGCGTCATCGATCGCCGCCGTCACCGACGCAGAGGAGTTGGGATTGATGACGAGGATGCGGCGACGGGTCATGGCACTGCTCAGCGATTACCAGCCTCGTGGCGCAGGAAGTTTTCGGCGATCTTCTCCCCGGTCGTGATCCAGACGTCGGGGCACGATTTCGCGTAGATCAGGAATTCGCGCAATAGGCGCAGCCGCATCGGGCGGCCGCTGCATTGCGGATGCAGCACGGTCGTCACCATCGCGCCCCAGTCCCTGGTTTCGTCGAGCTCGTCCTTCCAGATCGAGAGCACGTGCTCCTTGGGGAAGATCGGGCGAGGGCTGAAGCGGGCGGAGAGGCCGTGCATCCAGTCGTCGTAGCTGGCGGTCACCGGCAGCTCGATTGTGCCCGGCTTGCCATCGGCGAGGCGATGCCGATACGGCCGCACGTCGTCGCGGAACGAGGAGGTGTAAACCATGCCGTGGCGCACCAGCGCGGCGCGCAGCTCTTCGGTGAACTCGCCATAGGGCGCACGGTAGCCGGTCGGCCTGACACCGAGCCGGCGCTTCAGCGCCTCGAAGCCGCGCTCCAGCTCCTCCTCGATCCAGGGATCGCCGGGATCGGGCAACAGGTGATGATAACCGTGGTGACCGATCTCGTGACCGGCCTTGAGGATGGCTTCGGCCATCGCCGGATGTGCGTCGACCGACCATCCCGTGACGAAGAAGGTGGCCTTGAGATCGAGCTGATCGAGCAGCTCGAGAAGTTTTGGCGTACCGACGCGCGCCTCGTAGCCGCCATAGCTCATGGTGATGAGCCGCTGCGCGTGGATGGCGTCCTTGCTGGTCCAGGCGCTTTCCGCATCCACGTCGAACGACAGGAACATTGCCGAGGTATAGGACTTCGGCCAGGGATAGTCCGGCGCGGGATCCGCGGTATTGGCCGGAACGATCGGGATGCTCTGCAGTGCCTTACTGTCCAGCATTGATGGTCGCCTTTTCTATAGCGTTATCGCTCAGTTTCCATTTCGCCAGCAGTGTCCGATAGGTGCCGTCGGCGATCAGCGCATCGACTGCCTCGAGCATGGCCTGCTGCAGCGCCTTTTCCTTGACCGGCAGGGCAATGCCGGTGAATTGCTGCGCGATCGCAGTGCCGACCGGCGCATAGGCGCCGGGTTCGAGATCCATGATGTAGGGCAGCGTCTCGTTGCCCTGCACGGCGGCATCGATACGGCCCTGCTTGAGCTGGGTGCGGGCATCGGCCGAGCCGTCGGTGCCGACGACCTGGATCGGCGTGTTGCCGCAGCTCTTCTCGCTCCAGGCCGTAATCGTGGCCGGGAACATGGTGCGGCGGCTGGCACCAACCTTCTTGCCGCAGAGCGCGGCCATCTCCTTGAACTCGGCCGCACGCGACTGCTGCACGAAGAAGGCCGGCCCGCTCCGCAGATAGTCGACGAAGCTCGCCGTCTCGTGGCGGCTGGCGTAGTCGGTGAATCCAGACAGGATCGCGTCGACGCGGCCGGTCGAGATCGAAGGCATGAACTGGTCGAAGCTGGTCTCCTGCCATTCGATCTTGACGCCGAGCTTGCGGCCGATCGCCTCACCGAGATCGACATCGAAGCCGGACAGCGTGCTGGTTGCGGGATCGCGGAATTCCATCGGCGGGTAGTTCGGCACCAGCGCGATCTTGATGCTGCCGCGCTTGCTGATCTCCGCTGGCAGCTCGATGGCCATGGCGGAAACGGTCATGGCACCAACCAGCGCCGCTCCAACGAAAAGTCTCTTCATCAACAACGCCCCTAATTCAGGTTACTGTTCAGATCACTGCCGATAGAAATGCCCTGGTGCGCTCCTCGCGCGGCGCGCCCAAGACGTCCGAGGCGCGGCCCTGCTCGACGATCGCGCCCTGGTCCATATAGACGACGCGATCGGCGACCTCGCGCGCGAAACCGAGCTCGTGCGTCACCACCATCATGGTCATGCCGCTGCGCGCCAGTTCCTTCATCACCGATAGCACCTCGCCGACAAGCTCCGGATCGAGCGCGCTGGTCGGCTCGTCGAACAGCATCAGCATCGGTTTCATGGCGAGCGCTCGCGCAATCGCCACGCGCTGCTGCTGCCCGCCGGAGAGCTGCGCGGGATAGGCATCGGCCTTGGCCGATAGCCCGACGCGCCGTAGCAGCTCAAGCGCCTCGGCGCGCACCTCGTCGAACTTGCGGCCATGAACCTGAAGCGGACCTTCGGTGATATTCTCCAGCGCTGTCTTGTGCGGAAACAGGTTGAAGCGCTGGAACACCATGCCGGTCTTGAGCCGCTGCCGCCCGATCTCGCGCTCGCTGAGCCGATGAAGCCGCACGCCCTGCTCGCGCACGCCCAATAGCTCGCCGTCGAGCCAGATGCCGCCACTGTCGATCGCGGCGAGCTGGTTGATGCAGCGAAGCAGCGTGGTCTTGCCCGAACCCGATGCCCCGATCAGACACATCACCTCGCCGGGCCAGACGTCGAGCGAAACGCTCTTGAGAGCCTGAAACTCGCCAAAATTCTTGGCAACGGAGCGGATCGCGACGAGGGGTTTTGTCATCGGGCGAACTGCAATGTGCCGCGCGCGAAGCGGCGTTCGAGCAGCATCTGGAGCGGCGTCAGGATCGAGACGACGAGCAAATACCAAAGCCCGGCGACGATCAGGAGCTCGATCACGCGGGAGTTGGCGTAGTAGATGTTTTCGGCGTTGTGCAGCACTTCCGGATACTGGATCACGCTCGCGAGCGACGTCGCCTTCACCATGCCGATGAACTCGTTGCCGAGCGGCGGGATCACCACGCGCATCGCCTGCGGCAGGATGATCCGGCGCAGCGCGCGCAGCCGGCCCATGCCGATCGCCTGTGCCGCCTCGTATTGCCCGATGTCGACCGAGAGCATGCCGGCGCGCATCACCTCCGAGGTATAGGCGCCCTGGTTGATGCCGAGCCCGAGCAGCGCGGCGAGGAACGGCGTCATGACATCGACGGCGCGGGCGCTCCACAGGCCGGGAATGCCGATGGTCGGAAACACCAGTGCGAGGTTGAACCACAGCAGCAGTTGCAGGATCAGCGGCGTGCCGCGAAACAGCCAGGTGTAGCCGGCGGCAACCGTCTTCAGCACCGGATTCGGCGACAGCCGCATGATCGCGATAACCACGCCAAGAAAGATGCCGAGCGCCATCGCCAGCACCGACATCACCATGGTGTTGACGATGCCTTCGAGGATGACTTTTGCGGTCAGGAAGCGGCTGACATAGGACCATTCGATCTGGCCGCCCGCAAATGCGCGGCCGATCGCCGCCAGCACGAGCACGATCAAGGCTGCGCTCAGCCAGCGAAACCAGTGCGGCTCGCGCGCGATCCGCATCCCCGACAGGTCGGGAAAACCCTCCGCGAGTACCGGCGCCGGCTTCATTGCGGCGCCGCGTTCAGCATGGGCTGGGCGACAGCGTTCGCGCCCAGGCCCCATTTGTCGAGAACCGCCTTGTAGGAGCCATCGGCGATCATGGCAGCGAGCTTTTCGGTCACCACCTCACGCAAAGCTGCATCATCCTTGCGGAACATGATGCCCTGATAGCCCTTGGCGAAGGGCTCGCCGACCACGCGGTATTTGCCGGGCTCCTGCGTTTGCGCATATGGCAGCGTCTCGCTGCCCTGCACGGCGGCATCGATCCGGCCCTGCTTGAGCTGGTTGCGAACGTCGATAGAATTCTCACCCGGGACGTACTGGATCGCCGGCTTGCCGCTCGCCTCGCAATTCTGCTTGCTCCATTTCTCGATATCGACCGGAAAGCTGGTGCTGCGCGTGGTGCCGACCTTCTTGCCGCAGAGATCGCTCGCGGCCTTCGCCTCGTTCTCCGCCATCACGAAGAACTGCGGCCCGGTCGCGAGATAATCGACGAAATCGGCGGTCTCGCGTCGCGAAGCGCGATCGGAGATGCCGGAGATGATGAAATCGGCGCGCTTGGTCTGCAGCGAGGGGATCAGCTCGGCGAACGGCGTCTCGCTCCAGATAATCTTGAGGCCGCCCAGCCGCTTGGCCAGCTCGCCGGCGAGATCGATATCGAGTCCGACCAGCTCGCCGGTCGCGGGATCACGATATTCCATCGGCGCGTAGGTGGAATTGACCGTGAGCCGCAAGGTGCCCGCCTGCTTGATCTCCGCCGGAAGCTCGGCCGCTTGCGCGGAGGCGACAGCAGTCAAGGCTGTGAGTCCGAGAAAAAGCGAGACGCGTGTCATGTCAGCTCCTTTGCCGATCTGTTGCGTTGCCAGCGCCGTGCCATTTGGTCAGTCCGCGTCGAGCACAGCCGGCGCGACGACGCCGGCGCGTTCGGTGATCACCCTGTATTGCTCCGGCCGCCGATGGGCCGCGAAATTGAACATCTTGTCCTTGCCCTGGCGGCAGAGATCGAGATCGACGTCGGCGACGATCAGCTCGTCGGCCAAGGTCTTGGCCTGCGCGACGATGCGACCATTGGGATCGACGATGCAGGAGCCGCCGATCAGCCCGGAGCCGTCCTCCTCGCCCGCCTTCGCCACCGAGATCGCCCAGGTCGCGTTCATGTAGGCGTTGGCCTGCGTCACCAGCGTCGAGTGGAAGGTGCGCAAGGCGGCGTCTTCCGTGGAGCCGCCATGAGGATCATAGGCCGCCGAATTGTAGCCGATGCACACCAGCTCGACGCCTTGCAGGCCGAGCACGCGCCAGGATTCCGGCCAGCGGCGGTCGTTGCAGATCATCATACCCATGATCGCATGAGCCCAGGCCGAGCCGGCGCGGAAGGCGGGAAAGCCGAGGTCGCCATAGTCGAAATAGCGCTTCTCGAGCTGCTGGTAGCGCGCACCCGGCCGCGGCTCGACCGAGCCCGGCAGATGCACCTTGCGATAGCGGCCGAGAATTTCGCCGTCGCGGTCGACCAGGATGGCGCAGTTGTAGCGACGGCGGTCCGGCGTCAGCTCCGCATATCCGACATAGAAGCCGACACGCAGCGCACGCGCGCGATCGAACAGCTTTGCGATAGCCGGGTTCGGAATGCTGCGCTCGAAATACTGGTCGAGCGCCTCGCCCTCCAGCAGCCAGCGCGGAAAGAAAGTGGTGAAGGCAAGCTCCGGAAACACCACGAGGCTTGCGCCGCGGCCAGCCGCTTCCTCCAGCAGCGCAAGCATCCGCCCAAGCGTGTGCTCGCGCGAATCTGCTTTTTGCGTCGGCCCCATCTGGGCAGCGGCGGCGCGAAGGACACGAACCAAGATTGCCTCCAATCTGTGCGCAATGCTGCCTCAATGGGCGGATGAACCCTTTGATCCAGCGTGCAAATCCGCTGCCATTAAGTGGCAGCGGGGCTGCAAAAGCAATTCATCGTGCTATGATCTTTCGGCCCTGAGTATAATCGGCAGTGATATGAACCTGCGCCAGCTCGAGATCCTGCGTGCCGTCATCCGCCACCGCACCACGGTTGCGGCGGCGGACGAGCTGGCGCTGTCGCAGCCCGCAGTCAGCAACGCGTTGAAGACGATGGAGGCGCAGGCAGGCTTTGCGCTGTTCGAGCGCGTCAACAACCGGCTGTTTCCGACCGCCGAAGCGATGGCGCTCTACAAGGAAAGCGAGGCGATCTTCGCGCTGCATGCAAAACTCGAGAACCGGGTGCGCGATCTGCGCGAGAATCGATCGGGGCATCTTGCGATCGTGGCGACGCCGCCGCTCGCCTACAGCATCATTCCGTCCGCGCTATCTGGCTTCCTGCGCCGGCGGCCGGAGACGCGCGTGTTCTTTGACGTCCGCCGCTACGAGGGCATCATCGAGGGCGTGCTGAGCCATGTCGCCGAGCTCGGCTTCGCGCTCGGGCTGACGCATCATCCCGGCATCGCGCATGAGGTGGTGCACACCGGCGAGATGGTCTGCGTGCTGCCGCCGCAGCATCCGCTTGCCGACAAACCGGTCATCTCGGCGGCGGACCTGTCCGGCCTGCCCTTCATCGGGCTGGAGCGCGGCACGCGGCTGGGCGAAGCCGTGCGCGACAGTTTTGCTCGCGCCGGCGCGCCGTTCCAGCCGACCGTGGAGGTACGTTACTGCAACACGGCCTGCGTGCTCGCCGGAGCCGCTGTCGGCGCCGCGGTCGTCGATCCATTCTCGCCGCGGCAAAATGGCGGCCATGGCCTGGTCGTGCGGCCGTTCACGCCGACGACGCACGCGGTCGCCTACATGCTATGGTCCGAAGCCGAGCCGCTGTCGCGCCTGGCAAAGGCTTTTCTCGCCGAGGTGCGGAAGGAGAGCGCGCTGCTGGAGCACGCGGTGCCACACGAACACGGGACGGGAGCCGACTGAGCTTGCGACGACACGCGCAACCCCTTACCTGAGCGTATATGGCACGCATCACCATCATCGAGACGGGACGAGTCCCCAGCACATATCGCGAGCGCCACGGCTCGTTTCCGGACATGTTCGAACGCATGGTCCGTGCCGAGGACCCGGCTGCCACGCTCGACATCGTCAGCATCCCGAATGGCGACGCACTCCCCGATCCGTGCGGCCTCGAGGCGATCCTGATCACCGGCGCGGCCGTCGGCGTCTATGACGGGCTCGACTGGATCGAGCCATTGGAAGAGTTCGTAGGCAAAGCTTATGCGAACAAGACACCGATGGTCGGCGTCTGCTTCGGCCATCAGCTGATCGCGCAGGCGCTCGGCGGCACGGTGCGCCAATCGGAGAAGGGCTGGGGCATCGGGCGGCACGTCTACCGCGTACTGCCGGACAACGGCGTCGTCGACGGCGAGCAGCTTGCCATCGCCGCCTCGCATCAGGACCAGCTGATCGAAGCGCCGAAGGATGCGCTCACTATCCTTTCATCCGACTTCACGCCGCATGCCGGCCTGCTCTACGTCAACGGCGCGACGCTGACCGTACAACCGCATCCGGAATTTGATGTGGAGTTTGCCGAGGTCTGCTGCGAACTGCGCGACGGCAAGGCACCGGATGAAGTGGTTGCCACGGCGAAGGCGTCACTGTCGCAGCCGCTGGACGGCGCGAAGCTCGGCGGGGCGATCACAAGGTTTCTGGCGGGGCGTGCGGCCGCTTAAGTCGCGCGGTCCACCAACCCGCGACCTCCCTTCTCCCCTTGTGGGAGAAGGTGGCGCGAAGCGCCGGATGAGGGGTTGTCTCCGCGAATCCATTGGAAGAAATTTTCGCGCGGAGAAAGACCCCTCACCCGTCTCGTCGCTACGCGCCGAGCCACCCTCTCCCACAAGGGGCCCACAAGGGGAGAGCCCGGCGATCCTTCTCTGCGCGGCGGTGTCGATAGGCCATCTGCTATCGGGCGATCACGAAATCACATCGGCCTTCATCAGCGTGCGGATCGATTTCGGGATCGGCTGGGCGCGTCCGCCGCTGATGAAGGCGACCCGCACCTCGGCCTTGACCAGCACGTCGCCGCCGCGCCGCACCTCCTGCGCCAGCATGATGGAGGCGCCCTTTACCGCGATCGGCCAGGTCACGACGTCGAGCACGTCGTCCATCCGCGCGGGCCTCAGGAAATCCAGATGCATCGAGCGCACCACGAAAGCGAAGCCGGCGTCTTCCATCGCAGGCTGCTCGAACAGCGCCTGCTGCTCAGCGCCCATCAGCCGCAGATGATTTGTGCGCCCGCGCTCCATGAAGCGCAGATAATTGGCGTGATAGACGATGCCGGAAAACTCTGGTTTGACGATATCGCAACAAGAGGCTAACAGCTTGATTCCATTGGGGCGTTGGAGGGCGATCGCGTGAACAAGCGTAGATTTCTCTAGCCCCTTCCGTGGCGAGCCGCAGAGACTTGGGGATGCGCTGCGCGTTTCGGAATTGAGCCAACAGTCAACAACGTCGGGGAGATTCTCGAACTCACCTTCCGAGTCTTCCACCCGGCAGTCCCGTTACGCCCAGATGGCGATGCCGCAGGCCCCGATCAGCCGGCGGCAGAACTGTTCAGAAACAGATATCTCCGGCGGCGAAAGGAATCCGCGTTATTCGCGGTGTCGCGACGATTGATGTGCGGCCTGAAACCGGCTTCCGCCAAGACCCTTTTGCCTAGCGGCGTGCACCTCGAAACACGGTACTATCTGCAGCACATTTTTGATTCGAGATCAGCGGTTTAGGCAATGGCAGACGTCTTCATCAGCTACTCCAAGGCGGAACGCAAACTGACCGAAGATTTGGCGAAGATTTTGGTAGGCGCCGGCCTCACCGTCTGGTGGGACACGGAGTTGCTGCCGATCCAGCGGTTCCGGGCGGAAATTGACGCGCAGCTCAACAATTGCTCCGCCGCGGTGATCATTTGGTCGGCCACATCCGCGAATTCCGATTGGGTACTTTCTGAAGCTGATCACGCCATACGGCAGGGCAAGCTTGTTAACGCGCATCACTCCGACATCCTGCCCGAACACCTGCCCAAGCCCTTCGGCCAGATTCATGCTGTGCCGCTGACCGACACTGACCGCATCCTCAGGGCAATCAAGCTCATCACCACCGGCAAGCCCCCCAAGGCTACCGCAGTGTCCGCTGGCGAGACGAGAGCGATCGAATTCATTACAGACGCTGTCCAAGATGCGCTCAAATACGCTCCACAACTACGCGATTTGGCCGATCGCGCGGGGTGGGAAGACGACGAAACATATCCCAATGATCTGCTGAAGCTGGCCGAGAAGGTAATGACGCCGCTCCGGCTGTTCCGCGAACGATTGCCGTATACAGATATCACCAGCTATCGCGGCAGGCGGCTTGTCGAGCATCTGGATGAGGCGACGACGTATGCGCACAGGCAGATATCAAAGGAGATCGGGTGGCTGCGGTCGCACGGCAACAGCGAGAGCGTCGTCATGGGCGCACGCGGAGATCTCTCGGTTGCGGCCGAGCGATTGCTGGAAAAGGTGGAGCTGCCACCCAGATAAGCGTCAATCTCGAGCCATTACTCAAAGGGCGTCGTAATCTGCGATATGACACATCGCTTGCCTTGGCATCAGATAAGGGGAATGTCTGGCCAATTGTCGGGCACCAGAGCCGGTGGTTTTGTCCATGGATCTTCCACCAAGGCGACCTGAAACCAATCTTCTCTTAGATTGGCGTGTTCTGTGACAATGAGTTGAAAGCTCGGAGCATCCTGCGTGGTAAAACGGTCCAGCGTCTCGAACAGCCGCCGAACTGCCTCAAGATCCGCATCCTTTTGGCTTTCCGTTTGCTCAATAGATCCACCGGCGGCTGCATAGGAAGTCTCAGAAGGAAAGTAGACTTGGGTTGGCTGGTCGATCAGCATGAACCGGGGAATGGGATGGCCGTATGTCGCAGCAAACCGATGAAGCGCCAGCAACGCAGCGAGATGGTACGCTAAATGGTTTTCACCACCTCCGGTTCGATTCATGTAAACTGGGCGACCCGGTCGGTCGATGACAACCGTCAGATTGTGGAGATCGAGACGAGCAGGATACTCGCCGAACTCGCCGCCCAGGGCGCGAATATAGCCCGACATGTGCAGCGCGATGTTGCTGAGTGTAGAAGTGAGGCGTGTCTCGGAATCATCAGCACTCAGCCTTCCAGGTCCGCAACCCGCGCTTTGAGTCGCCGCTCTTCCGCCCGAAGTCTCAAAAGCTCGGTATTGGGCACCAGGTTCTCCAGGAACAGACTGATGCGTCCCACGACTCGTGATGCCGCGTTGTTTCTGTTGGCCAATTGCGTTGCCATTTCGCTCGTGGCAATGGCCGAGGAAAGCTCGACTTCCTTGCCCCGGATTTGGTCTCCAATGTCAGCCAATGCCTTCTGCTGATCGGTCAATTATGCGGCCAACGCCGGCCGCTCGCCTGTAACCGCCGTCAACTCATTATCAAGGGATTCCAACTCGGCCAGGAGAGCTTTCGCAATCGATCCGTCCATCCCAATGTTAGCCTGCGCGAAAGGCCACTGCCATTCACCCGTGGCTTTATCGAGGGGCAGCGCCTTTATTGAGCTCAGACGTTCACGCTGCTCGTTGACCTCGTGCTGAAAACCTGCCGCGCGCTTGTTGAATTGTTCAGCACCATCGATACGGCGTTGAATTTCGCGACGCCGTTCCCTGAGATCGAGCAATTCGTTCTCGATGCTCGATACCCGCGATCCGTCGTCTTCCGGCACAGATGCTGGTTTCCAATCCAGTGCCCGACGAAGAAGAACGGTTGGCAGCACGTCGCTGTCACCAAGGGGAATTTCTACTGCGCGGGGCCCCTGAAAGAAGGCCGATGGCCCGTTCTTCGGAGTTGTCGATCCCCTCTCGCGCATGTTGGAGCAGCTTCGCATTGAGACGAAGTTCACGTTGCGCGTAGCGGAGTTGAGATTCGAGCGTGAACTTGTCCTTCCCGGATATGCCTAGAAGGATAGGCAATGTATCCCTGATCGCCTGAGTCTGTTGCGGCTCGTTCTGGCGATAGAACAACTGGTCTTTGTTCGTGACGATCCCTTGCTTCTGGAATAGGTAATAGAAGGCGTGCTTCACATTCGCATCGAAGCTCACTCGACTGCTCTCGATCGGAACGTCGGTCGTATTCTCCGGAATTCCAAGCAATTGTGTGAGCAGCGCAACGACGCCATCATCGCTGTCGTTCACGGCTAGCTCCGAGAAATCCGGCGCCTCGACCTTTGCTCCGCGTCGTACCATGGCCATGCTCAGGCTCAGAGCGCCCGGAGCAGGCGCCGGCTTCGCCACAAGCACTTCTTCGCCATCGAAGCGGTAGATCACCGCAAACCAAAACACGCGGTCGCGGATGACTCCCTCCGGAACGTTGAAGGTTGAACGACCCATGCAGTATTCGATGATATCGGACAATGCTGATTTTCCCGTCGAGGATCGACCGGTAATGACATTCAACCCATCGTAGAAAATCAGGTCGCGGCGTCGACCATCATTGCTGTAAACGTGAATTGATTTGATCTTCACGGTCGAACGCCCAACGTCGTGTAGATGGTGCCTCTTTCTGCAATGCGCGCGAACTCCTTCCCCATGAACGCTGCCACGCGCGGGCAGGCCTTTGATTCATCGCTGCCATTGATGGTTTTGCGCACTCCAGCGGAATTCGGAACCAGTCGCCCATCCGGACTCACCATTACCGCATCGCAGTGCATCAGCAGCCCAAGCCCTTCGAGGGTAAATGGCAGCACATCCGTACAGCGCTTCCCGAAACCCCACCAGCAACTCTGGATGGTCCGCTACCACCTTCAGGAAGTAACTTCGGTTTGCGCGTTGCAAAGTCTCCCTTGAGCTTTGCTGCAGGCACAGCGGTAAAACCAGGAGGGAGAGCGAAAATGGCATTCCCTTATCGTCCTCGGCGTGGAACCCGCTAACGCTCGGAAGAGAACAAGGCCACGGAAGGCTGGGTTGAAGAGGTTTCGTATCTCTATCGGACGATCGATCCACTGCTTCATGCTGCAGTCTCAAGGATCTTGGCCAAACGTTGCAGGAAGTGAGGATGCCAATGAACCCTAGGACGTGGGCTGTCGTTGGCGAGAATGTGGAATGGGCCTCGAACGACGTACGGCTCGGCAACACGTTCGCGGATTCTCAGCTGGCCGGTCGACTGCTCTGCCCACTTGTAGAGTTCTCTGCCAACCTGGATACATGCCTCCTCCGCGCTTTCGTCGGTAATGTTTTCGCAGACGAGCTCCCGGTACCGGGCCCACTCATCCACCAGCTTGTCCTCGTACTTCTCGATCTCGTCCGAGACCAGGAGGTTAGCGCGAGCCCAACTGGAGCGCTGCTCGAACGCGCGGTAATAGTCGATGATGGCGAACCGGATTCGCTCAGCCGACAACTTCAAGACCCGCAGCTGTTCCACGAAGCGGCGCGGATCGTTGTGGGCATCGACACCGCTTGCGGGGAAGCTATCGCCGAATGTGATCGGTAGATTGTCGACCTTGTATTCGTCGGCGAGGACCGCCAGTTTATCCCTGTGGTCATGATTGTGGGACCGCGCCGGGCCGGCAAGACCACGCTGGTCCGCAAGATGGGAGAAGCCGGCCAAACCAGCATTATACCCGACGATCGGACGATCCTCGAGGCCGCAGAGTCCCGCGTATCACCCCATGGCTGCGCGTTAGCTCGCATTTCTCACAGTGTTGAAGCGCACCGGGGCGCGAATCAGCGAAAGTTGTTGTGCCGCAACGACTTTTCTCTGATCCAGGGAGCGCC
>NZ_JADPKQ010000003.1:0-13056 GCF_023074015.1 Bradyrhizobium sp. 142 | reverse complement strand
TCGAACAGGGTAAATGGCTGCGGCAGGTCGTCACCGGCTACTTCAACGACCATGCGGTGCCGACCAACAGTCGGGCGCTCAGCGCCTTCCGCTTCTTCGTCATCGAACTCTGGAGACGCACGCTCCGGCGCCGCAGCCAGACCGATGGCATGAGGTGGGAGACGATCACTCGCCTCGCCTGTGACTGCCTCCCCAGGCCCAACATCCGTCATCCTTGGCCGCGAGCACGCTTCGCCGTCACTCACCCGAGGTGGGAGCCGTATGCGGGAAAGCCGCACGTACGGATCTGTGCGGGGGGCGCTCAGCAATGAGCGTCCCTACCGCGACCGCTTCCCTCGCAATGACGACAGCGTTGGCGCCGATGTTTTATCCTCTCACCCCCGATACCAACTCCCCAAATTCCACGTCGTCACATCCCACCCCGACATATCGACCATCAGGCTATTGACGCCGGCGTTGACGACGTTGCGCGAGAGCAGCGGCAGGAACACGTTGGCTTCGCAGAAGGTCTCGTCGACCTTGATCAGCAGCGCGGCGCGCTTGACCGGGTCGAGCTCGTTCTGCGCGGCCTTGTAGGCCTTGTCGGCCTCCGGATCGGAATAGCGCGAGACGTTGCGGCCGAGCCACTTGTTGTCCTTGTTGGCGATCTCCCAGGACACGCACTGGTTCAGGAAGCGCTCCGGGTCGGGCTGCGGCTGCGTCGTGTTGTACATCTCCATGTCCGCATAGAATTTCGAGTAGGTGTCGGGGTTTCCGGCGTCCGACGAGAAGAACACCGACGCGGTGACCGCTTTGATTTCGATGTCGATGCCGGCCTTCTGGCAGGCCTGCTTGATGATGGCCTGCGTCTTCTGGCGCGGCGCGTTGGTCGAGGTCTGGAACACGTATTTGAGCTTCTTGCCGTCCTTCTCGCGGATGCCGTCGGCGCCCTTGGTCCAGCCGGCATCGTCCAGAATCTTGTTCGCCTTGTCGATGTCGAACTCGTATTTCAGCTTGCTCGACTTGAATTGCTTGGGCGCGTTGACGAAGCTCGCCGTCGCGACGCCGCCGCGCCCGTAGATGAATTTCTGGATCGCATCGCGGTCGATCAAGAAGTTGAGCGCCCGTCGCACGGCGGGATCGGACAGCGTCGGGTGCTTGGTCTTGACGCTGGAGCGCTCGCCGTCGACCTCGGTCCAGGGGTCCGTGGTGTTGAGGATGATGAACTCGACGTTGCCGGAGGGCGTGACGTCAAGCTTGCCCTTGCCGGCGGCCTCCATGCGCTTGAGGACCTCCTCCTCCACCTGCATGTTCCAGGCATAGTCGTATTCGCCGGTCTGCAGCACGGCGCGCGCCGCGGACACCGCATCGCCGCCGCCCTTGACCTCGAGCGTGTCGAAATGCGGCTGGTTCTTGACGTGATAGTCGGGGTTGCGCTCGGCCTTGATCAGGTCGCCCGGCTTGAACTCGACAAATCTGTAGGGACCGGTGCCGACCGGCTTCAGATTGCCCGGTGCCTCGCGCGATTTTGCGCCGACATAGTCGCCAAAAAGATGCTTTGGCAGGATCTGTCCGACCGAGCCGACAAAGGGATCGGCCCAGAACGGCGTCGGGGCCTTGAAGATCACCTTGACGGTGTGGTCATCGATCTTCTCGCACTTGATATTCTGGTAGGATCCCGTGGTGTAAGCCGCGGTCGCCAGATCCGCAGCATATGCCCAAGTGAAGACGACATCGTCGGCGGTGAAGGGCTTGCCATCATGCCATGTCACGCCTTGCTTCAGCTTCCAGGTCACGCTCATGCCGTCCGGCGAAAGGCCGCCGTTCGCCTTGGTCGGAACCTCGGCAGCGAGGAACGGGAAGAGGTTGCCGTCCCTGTCCCAGCCGGCGAGCGGCTCGAAGAAGATGCGCGAGGCGATCTGGTCCTTGGTGCCGATCGCGAAATGCGGATTGAGCAGGGTCGGGGCCTGCCAGAGGAGGATCTTGAGCGGGCCGCCGCCGCCGGCCTTAGTCGGCTTGTAGTCCAGCGTGGCATTCGCCATCGCCACGTCGTTCCAGACCAGGATCTGGCTGGCGATCGGCGCTGCGATCCCGACCGCAGCCGCTTTCCGGATGAACGCGCGCCGCGACAGCGTGCCTTGCTTCACCTTCGCGATTGCCTTGCGAATTTCGTGCTCGTTCATCGGATGCCCTCCACCTCGCGACAAGTCGCGGTTACATGCACTCTAACTCAGGATGTCGGCCCGGAGTCAAAGATGAAATTCCCGGTAGCCCGGATGGAGCGCAGCGCAATCCGGGACCGCTCGGTCCGCATTTGGCACTGAGCGGTTTTTCTGCGTGTGCTTTTCGCACAGCGGACCGCGGGTGCCAGCCGGCACCCGGCCTTCCCTGCGCCTTCTTGGCTTTGAGAGGGTGAGGCGACCAAGCAAAGTTCGGGCAAAACGCGCCGCGAGGTTATGAAGGCGTGTCTGAAGCTTAAATGCGAGTTAGAAGACGACGACGGTTCATCTTGCTCCGTCATTGCGAGCGCAGCGAAGCAATCCAGAGTCTTTCCGCGGCGACAGTCTGGATTGCTTCGCGGAGCCTGTCATCGGGCCGCGCTTTGCGCGGACCCGTTGGCTCGCAATGACGATGTGGTGAGAGCGGCGCACCACTCCCTCACCGTCACCCTAGGGTGCGCGTCCTGCAACGCAGGACGGGCCTCGAAGGGCGACGGCCCGGCTGCACGATCTCACGAAAGACTCCTTTTTTCACAATCATGGCAGTGGAACGCCGTAGCATCACGGCGGTTCCCGTGTGGGTATCAGGGAGAATCGTGTGGGTATCAGGGAGAATCGGATGAGCGACGCAGACGATCATTTCGCCAGGCTGCTCGGGCGGGCGGCGATGGACGTGTGGGGCGACATGCCTCGCGACATCCAGGAGGCGTTGTTCGAGACCGCGATGAAGGAGCGCAGCTCCGAGCGCGAAGAGCTCGCGCGGCTGCTGCACAGCCGCCATCCGCGCACGCTGCATCCGGCGAAACCGGGCTGAGCGCGCAGGTCAGAACCGTGCTCTCGATGCGGGAACGTTTGTGCGTAGATCTGGTTGGCGTCTTGAAGGAGACGTTAACTGGACAGCGCAAATGAGCTCCGCTCCCGACTGCGCTCGAGCACGTGAGTTGACTGCCGTGACCGACATCAAGATTGGAAAATGGTACGACCCGATCTCCGAGCAGTGGATCGTGCCGCGCGAGACCTCTCCAGAGACGTCGTCTGCGCAGTCGACCGAGGAGCGCCTGCTCGATATCCACAAGCGCGACCAAGCTGAGCGCATCTGGCACCTGCTGGTGGACTGCTGCGCGCGCGAATGAAGTCTGTTCAGGCGGTCGGCTCGTCGCCGCCCGGGTGCGACCAAAGCGCCGTCGCCCGCACGCAGCGGCAAGCGTTCATTTCCCCATTCGTGCTGAGGAGAGAAGCGGCATCTCCTCGCACGGAGAAATTTGAATTTCCATTTCATTGATTTCGCGTGCCCTTCGGAGGAAGACGGAACGAGCTATTGCTGGTTCCATGGAGACCAAAGATGTCGTTTCTTCCCGCCCTGATCATCGCGACCCTACTCGCCGCGTGGTCGGCCGCAGCCACTGCCGAGACCATCAAGATCGGCGTGACGCCGGGTCCGCATGCGCAGATCTTCGAGGCCGTGAAGCCGATTGCCGCCAAGCAGGGCCTCGACATCCAGCTGATCGAGTTCTCCGACTATGTCGTGCCCAACGCCGCCCTCGATGCCGGCGACATCCAGGCCAATTCGTTCCAGAACCAGCCTTATCTCGACAACCAGAAGGCCGACCGCGGCTACAAGATCGAAGCCGTCGGCCTGACCGTGAATTTCCCGATCGGGGTCTATTCGAAAAAGCACAAGGCCTTCGCCGATATCCCCGACGGCGGCAAGGTCTCGATCCCGAACGATCCGACCAATGGCGGGCGCGTGCTGTTGCTGCTGCGTGACAAGGGCGCGATCAAATTGAAGGACGGGGTTGGCTTCAAGCCGACGGTGCTGGACATCACCGAAAATCCCAAGAAGCTGAAATTCGTCGAGGTCGATGCCGCACAGGCGCCGCGCGCGCTCGACGATGTCGATGCAGCGGCGATCAACACCAATTATGCAACCCAGGCGGGCCTCGATCCGGTCAAGGACCCGATCCTGCGCGAGGACCCGAAGGGGCCTTACGTCAACCTGATTGCCGTCCGCGCCGCCGACAAGGACAAGCCCTGGGTCAAGACCCTCGTCGACGCCTACCACACGCCGGAGGTCAAGGAGTTCGTCCTGACCAAGTTCAAGGGCGCGGTGCTGCCGAGTTGGTAGGCATACTGCCTAGCAAAACTCAGGCGGAGAGGCGATCCCGGCCAATTGGCAGCGTTGCGCAATGCCCGCTTGTCTCGGGCTGCGGCAACCGACATCATCGGGGTCGTGGCAATTGATCGCCCGAACAGGGATCGTATGAAACGCTTTGCAAACCTGAAACGACTGGGATTCTTCACGCGCCTGCTCGACGAGGCGCCGCCGGCCGAGCGCTATCGCGTCGCCGCCGAGCAGATCGTGTGCGCGGAAAAGGCGGGCCTCGATTCGGCGTGGATCGCGCAGCACCATTTTCACGAGCGCGAGGGTGGATTGCCCTCGCCGTTCACCTTCCTCGGCTATGTCGCGGCGCAGACTTCGCGCATCCGCCTCGGCACCGGCATCGTCACGCTGCCGCTGGAGAGCGCGGTGCGGGTGGCTGAGGACGCCGCGGTGCTCGATCTGCTCTGCAATGGCCGGTTCGAGCTCGGCGTCGGCACCGGCGGCAATCCGTCGGCATTCGCCGCCTTCGGCCTCGACAGCGCCCAGCGCAACGAGATCTTTGCCCGCAATCTGGACGTGGTCCGCACCGCGCTGGCCGGCAAGCCGCTCGCCGGCGGCGATACGCTCTATCCGGTGCGGCCGCAATTGTGCGACCGGATCTGGCAGGCGACGTTCTCGGTGGCCGGCGGCGCGCGTGCCGGCAAGGCAGGCGATGGCCTGTTGCTGTCGCGGACCCAGCCGAGGGCCAAGGAGGCGCCGCGCGCCACGCTTGCCGAAATCCAGAACCCCGTGATCGATGCCTATCTCGAAGCGCTGCCGCCCAGCTGCGAGCCCCGCATCATGGCCTCGCGTAGCGTCTTCGTCGCCGACGATCGCCGCGAGGCGATGCGCCTTGCCGATATCGGGCTGCGGCGCGCACTCCCGCAGTTTCTCAAGGGCGGTCACGCCGCGCCTGGCGAGACGCTGGAGGAGATGATCGCGGCGTTCGACACCCATGTCGGCGCAGCCGACGACGTCATCGCCTCGCTCCGCACCGACGCCACGCTGGAGCGGGTGACCGATCTCGTCTTCCAGGTGCATTCGGTCGATGCCCCGCATCCCCATATCCTGCGCTCGATCGAGCTGGTCGCCGACAAGGTCGCGCCGGCGCTGGGCTGGACCCGGATGGCGCCCGATGTGGCGCTGGCTGTCTAATCGAAATGAACATGATCGCGTTGCACGAGGCTGAATGATGAGCACGACGGATATCATTGACACACTCGCCGGGATCGAACCGGGATCGGCTCTCGACGCCATCCGCGCGCGGCGCCTGCAGGCGCGTGATAACGCGCAGAAGAGCTATCTCTCTCTGTTCGAGCCGCTCGACGCCGGCGAGGTGTCGCTTGCAGAACGTGCGGCGGTCGCGGCCTTCGTCGCCGGCCTGCATGGCGAGTCTCCCCTGTCCGCCTTCTACCGGGCGAAGCTCGCCGCGAACGCGGATGGGGCGGCTCTGGTCGAGGCGATCGAGGCCGAGATCGCGCGGGGCAACACGTCGGGTCCATATGGCGGCTTTCCGGCCGGCCCGCTGTCGATCGAAAACAAGGCCGGACTGATCTACCGCGTGAGCGCGGATCGCAAGCCGGTCCTCGGCGCCCGGCTCGTTGCTGCGCTCGAGCATGCCCATCTGCTGGTGTTCCGGCCGCGCGATGCGGCATCCGCCGATATGAAGGTGCTGCTTGCTGCCGGCTGGTCCGACACCGGCATCGTCACCTTGTCCCAGCTGGTCGCGTTCCTGTCGTTTCAGCTGCGCGTCGTCGCCGGCCTGCGCACGCTCGGCGCCTCGCTCGGGCGTCCGGCCAGTGCCGCGGCGAACGCGTAAGGGGATAGCACCATGAGCGCTGCGAGCACCGTCAATCCGCCCGTCGTTTTCACCCAGGACGAACTCGGCTGGGTGTCCTGGATCGACCCGCTGCCCGAGGCCGAGCTGACCGGGCGGCATTTCGCTGGCCTCGTCGATCGATCCCGTGCCAAGTCGGAATATTTCCGCTTGCTGGTGCGCGATCCGGAGGTGCTGGAAGCCCGCACCAAGACCGACAAGGACATCTTCTACAACACCGCCGACGGCCTGCCGCGCGCCGAGCGCGAACTCGCGGCGGCTGCGACCTCGCGCTACAACGGCTGCATCTATTGCGCCTCCGTGCATGCGCGGTTTGCCAGCACCTATTCCAAGCGCCGCGATGACGTGCAGCGCCTGCTCGACGAAGGCATCAAGGCCGATCTCGGCGAGCGCTGGAATGCCGTCGTCAAGGCCTCGGTTGCGCTGGCCGCGACGCCGATCGCGTTCGGTCCCGACAATATCGATGAACTGCGCCGCGCCGGCCTCGAGGATGCGGAGATTGTCGACGTCATCAACGGCGCGTCGTTCTTCAACTGGGCGAACAGGCTGATGCTGTCGCTCGGCGAGCCGACCAAATAGGCCCTTTCACTGGCATGGAAATTGCCATTTATTTTCAACGTTGGAGCGGATGGAGCCGTGCATGAGCAACATCGACCGTCGTACCCTGGTCAAGGGATCCCTCGCCGCCATGATGGCGGGCGCGGCCATGTCGCGCGGTGCCTTCGCTGATACCTCCGAGCCGATCCTGCTCGGCGTCAGCGGTCCCCTGACCGGACCGAACGCACAATATGGCACGCAATGGAAGCAGGGCTTCGATCTCGCGCTCGACGAGATCCTCGCCGCAGGCGGCATCAACGGGCGCAAGCTTGCCTACAGCTTCGAGGACAGCCAGAGCGACCCGCGCCAGTCGGTGGCGATTGCCCAGAAATTCGTCTCTGATCCCCGGATCGTCATGGAGCTCGGCGACTTCTCCAGCACGGCGTCGATGGCCGCGTCTCCGATCTATCAGCGGGGCGGCCTCGTGCAGTTCGGCTTCACCAATTCGCATCCCGACTTCACCAAAGGTGGCGACTTCATGTGGAGCACCTCCGTCAGCCAGGCCGACGAGCAACCGCTGCTGGCGCAATATGCCGTGCGCCGTCTCGGCCTCAAGAAACTCGCGGTGCTGCATCTCAATACCGACTGGGGCCGCACCAGCCGAGACTATTTCGTCAAGGCGGCCAAGGAATACGGCGCCGAGGTCGCGGTCACCGAAGGCTACATCGCCGAGGAGCGCGATTTTCGCTCCACACTGGTGCGTGTCCGCGACGCCAATCCGGATGGGCTGATCCTGATCTCCTATTATTCCGACGGGGCGCTGATCGCGCGCCAGGCGCGCCAGGTCGGACTGAAGCAGACGATCTGCGCCGCAAGCTCGGTCTATTCGCCGAAGTTTTTGGAGCTCGGCGGCGATGCCGTCGAGGAGGTCCATCTCGGCACGCGCTATTTCCCGGAAGATCCGCGGCCCGAGGTGCAGAAATTCATCGCCGGCTTCAAGAAGAAATACAACGGGCAGGAGCCCGACGCGTTCAACGCCTATTCCTATGACGCCATGAACATGGCGGCCGCCATCGTCAAGATCGGCGGCACTGATCGCCGCGCCATCCGCGATGCCTTCACCAAGGTCAAGGATGTCTCCAGCGTCATCTTCGGGAAGGCGACGTTCGACGTGGAGAGCCGCCGCGTCAAGGGCGCCATGAATGCCGAACTCGTCGTGCGCAAGGGCCAGTTTGCGCTTTGGGACGGCAAGCCGACCTGACATGATGGCCGGGGGCGCATCCCCGGCCGCACTTCTCTCACTAGGAATGTCGCTTGTCTTCCTGGCTCGACTACACGATCAACGGGCTGATCGTCGGTAATGTGTACGCCCTCGTTGCCGTCGGGCTCGCGCTGATCTTCGGCGTCAGCCGGCTGATCAATTTCGCCCAGGGCTCGATCTATCTCGTCGGGGCCTATATCGGCTGGGTCGCGGTGGTGCAGCTGCATACGCCGCTGCCGCTCACCATCATCGTGGTCGCGGTGGCCGCGGCGCTGGTCGGGCTGATCATCGAGCGGTTCGGCCTGCGTCCGCTCCAGAACTCGGTGCGCATCGCGCCGCTGCTCGCGACGATCGGCATCAGCTTCGTGCTCGACCAACTGGTGATGCTGACCTTCTCGCCCAATCCACGCGCGCTGCCGAGCCAGTTGCCTGACGTCCGCTTCCAGATTGGCGGCGGCACGATCGGACCGCTCGACCTGTTGATCGCCGGCGTCGGCCTCACCAGCGCGCTGCTGCTGTTCGTGTTCCTGCGCTACACGAAGCTCGGCTGGGCCGTGCGCGCCACCGCGCAGGATCGTGACGCCGCGATGCAGATGGGCGTCGACGTCAACCGCGTCAATCAGGCCGTGTTCGGCATCGCCGCCGCGCTGGGCGGCGTCTCCGGCTTGCTGGTCGGCATGTACTACAACCAGATCGACACCGCGATGAGCCTTCAGGCGACCCTCAAGGGCGTCGTCGCGGAAGTGGTCGGCGGCGCCGGCAACGTGCCCGGCGCCGTGATCGGCAGCCTGCTGCTGGGATTGGTCGAGAGCTACGGCGTTGCCGTGTTCGGCACCAGCTACCGCAATCTGTTTGCCTTCCTGCTGCTGGTCGTGGTGCTCGTGCTTCGTCCGAACGGCCTGTTTGCGAGTGCGCGGCAAGCCCCGCCCGAGCCGCTCACGGGCACCTTCATCGCGCCGAGCCGTCCTGTCCACATTCCTCGCTGGGCCTTGCTGGTTGTGCTCGGCGTCTTCGCGATCCTGCCGCTGCTTCCGGTGTCCTTGTACGTGCTCCAGACCCTGATCAACGCCTGGCTGCTCGGCATGCTCGCGCTCAGCCTCACGCTGGTTGCGGGAACGATCGGCCAGGTCTCGCTCGGACACGCGGCCCTGCTTGCGATCGGCGCCTATACATCCGCACTGCTGTCGCTGACATTCTCCGTTCCGGTCGGTTTCGCGATCATCGGCGGTGGGCTGATGAGCGCGGCGCTCGGCACCGCACTGATCTCGCCGTCGTTCCGCCTGCGCGGGCACTACGTTTCGATCGCGACGCTCGCCATCGGCGAGATCGTGTCGCTGGTGATCCTGAACTGGGAGGGCGTCACCCGCGGCCCCATCGGTGTTTCCGGCATCCCGCCCTTGTCGCTGTTCGGCTATGAGCTGATCAGCCCCACATCGATCTACTGGTTCAGCTTCGTGGTGATGGTGGTGCTGGCATTGCTCCAGGCGCGATTGCTCGGCTCGCATCTCGGTCGCAGCTTTCGCGCCATCCGCGACGACGACATCGCCGCGCGCGCCTATGGCCTCAGCCTGAACCGCTACAAGTCGTTGGCCTTCATCTTCGGCGGGTTCGCGGCCGGCATCAGCGGTGGCATCGCCGCGCATCTGTATTCCTACATCAACCACGAGACCTTCAACACGCAGCAATCCATCCTGGCGCTGACTGTCGTGATCCTCGGGGGGCTCGGCAACGTCGTCGGCGCCGTCGTCGGATCGGTCGCGCTGGTCGGCCTGCCGGAAGTATTCCGGATCGCGGCCGAGTACCGCATCCTGATCTACGGCATCGTGCTGCTGCTGCTGGTGCGATTCAGGCCGCAGGGCCTGTTGGGGACGATCTGATGGCGATTGCGCACGCTGCTCCGCTTCTGTCTGTCCGCGGGCTGACGCGCCGTTTCGGCGGCCTCACCGCCGTCGACGCCATCGATCTCGACCTCGCCAAGGGCGAACTGGTCAGCATCATCGGCCCGAATGGTGCCGGCAAGACGACGCTGTTCAATCTCGTAACCGGGCTCGACAGGCCCGATGCCGGCAATGTCAGCTTCGAAGGGCAGGATGTCACCGGGCTGTCGCCGGAAACGCTGGCGGCCGAAGGCATCGCCCGCACGTTTCAGCTCGGCCGCGTCTTCGGCAATCTCAGCGTCATGGACAATGTCCTGATCGGTGCGCACACGCGGCTGCGTGCCGTGAAGCCGGCCGTGCCGCTGATCGGGCCGCTGCTGGAACTGGGACTGGCGCTGCTGCGGCCCGCGAGTGTCAAGGCCGAAGAGGAGCAGCTGCGGGAAGAGGTAAAAGTCATTCTCTCGCGCTTCGGTGAACGGCTGCTGCCGCGGATCGATCAGCCGGCCTACAGCCTGTCCTACGCCAACCGCCGCCGCGTCGAGATCGCGCGGGCGCTCGCGCTGAAGCCGCGCCTGTTGCTGCTCGATGAGCCCACCGCCGGCATGAACCCGACCGAAACCGCCGAGATGCAGGCCCTCGTCGCCGAGCTGAAAGCCGAAGGCCTGACCATCCTCCTGATCGAGCACAAGCTCGAAATGGTGATGCGCCTCTCCGACCGCGTCATCGTCATGGACGAGGGCAAGAAGATCGCGGAAGGCGCCGGCGAACAGGTGCGTACCGATCCCAAGGTGATCGAGGCCTATCTCGGCCATGGCCTGTCGGGCACTGCGGATCAGCAGGAGAGCGCGGCATGACGACCAACGCATTCTCATCCGATCCGCTCCTGACACTGTCCGGCGTCAACACCTTCTACGGCCAGGCCCAGGTCCATTTCGACCTGTCGATCAAGGTCGCCCGCGGCCACATCGTCTGCTTGCTCGGCGGCAACGCCAGCGGCAAGTCGACGACCATGAAGATCATTCTCGGCTTGGTGAAGCCGCGCTCGGGCGATGTGAGCTTCGACGGCGCCTCATTGCTGGGCCTCACCACGCCGCAGATCATCCGCCGCGGCATCGCATCGGTGCCGGAGGCGCGGCGGCTTTTCGCGGACATGAGCGTCCGCGAAAACATCCTGATGGGCGCCTTCGTGCGCAACGACCGCGATGCCGTCGCGCAGGATCTCGAGCGGATGCTCGCGCTGTTTCCAAAACTCGGCCAGCGACTGTCGCAGCGTGCGGGCTCCCTGTCCGGCGGCGAGCAGCAGATGGTCGCCATGGCGCGCGCGCTAATGATCCGGCCGCGCATGATCGTGATGGACGAGCCGACCATGGGCTTGTCGCCGCTATATGTCGATCGCGTGCTGGAGCTGATCAGGACCATCAACCAGGAGGGCGTGTCGGTCTTCATGGTCGAGCAGAACGCCAGCCTCGCGCTCGAGATCGCGCACGAAGCCTATGTGCTCCAGACCGGAAAGATCGTGCTGTCCGGCTCCGCGCGTACGTTGAAGGACGACCCCCGCGTGCGCGATGCCTATCTCGGCGGGGCCGAGGCCGCGTGATGTAGCGTGCTGACGTCCCCAGGTCATGGCCGGGCTGACCCGGCCATCCACGCCTTTAACTCCCGGCACGAACAATGTGGATGCCCGGACAAGCCCGGGCATGACGATCTCCTGCAAATCCGCATAAGCAATCAGCGCGGCAACCGGGGCTAGCCAGTGTGATCATTCTATGGAAAGGTCATGCTAGGGTGCGGTCGACGGGAATGGGTGCGTGACGACGTGGTCTTGGCGGGCGGTCGAGCCCGGAACGGTGCTGCTGTTCGGTGGGCTGCTCGCCGCCAACGTTGCCGCTTGGGCCTGTGCCTTCGCGCTGTTTTCCGACCGGCCCGCAGTGATGGCGACCGCGCTGCTTGCCTGGGTGTTCGGATTGCGCCATGCAGTCGACGCCGACCACATCGCCGCCATCGACAACGTCGTGCGCAAGCTGATGCATGCGGGCGGCGCGCCGAGATCCGTGGGCCTCTATTTCGCGCTCGGCCATTCCACCGTCGTCGTGGTGGCAACCATGCTGCTGGCGCTGGGCGTGGTGAGCTTTGGCGGCGACAGCCTGCTCAGGGAGATTGGCGGCCTGATCGGCACCTCGGCATCGGCGCTGTTCCTGCTCATCATCGCAGCCATCAACCTCGCCATCTTCGCCGGCCTGTGGCGGACGTTTCGCGCGGCGCGCGAGCGGGGCGTTCACGACGCCGAAGGCCTCGACGCACTGCTTGCCAATCGCGGATTGCTGGCGCGATTGCTCGGGCCGATGTTCCGCTTGGTAACAAAGTCCCGGCACATGTATCCGCTTGGACTGCTGTTCGGGCTCGGCTTCGACACCGCGACCGAGATCGGCCTGCTCAGTATTTCCGCCACAGAAGTCGCGCGCGACGCTTCGCTCGCACAGGTATTGATCTTTCCCGCCCTGTTCGCTGCCGGCATGGCGCTGGTCGACACCGTAGATTCGGCGCTGATGGTCAGCGCCTATCGCTGGGGTTTCGTCGATCCCCTGCGCAAGCTCTGGTACAACCTCACCATCACCGGCGCCTCTGTCGCGGTCGCGCTGTTCATCGGCGGCATCGAGGCGCTCGCGCTGATCGGCGACCGACTCGGTCTGTCGGGAGGACTATGGGCGCTGGTCGACGGCCTCAACGAGTCGCTTGCGAATTTCGGCTTCGCCGTGATCGCGCTGTTTGCGGTCGCCTGGCTCGTCTCTGTCGTGCTCTATCGCCGCATGTTTGCGGACGAGGGGCGGCACGTGCCGGATGTGCTCCGGGGCGCGGATGCGACCGAGGCGATGTGAGCTTGGCCGTCGATGTGGCGAGCTGACGGCACTGTCGGCCGTCGTGCTGCTTGAGGATGACGGGCAAGCTTTCGCGCAGAGCAATCTTGCCTAGCGCGAACTGCTGCCGATCGGGTTCTGTAACCTCTCCCGCTTGCGGGAGAGGTCGCGCCGAAGGCGCGGGTGAGGGCTCTCTCCACACAGGGAGTCTCGTTGTGGAGATACCCTCTCCCCAACCCTCTCCCGCAAGCGGCAGGGCTGTCCCGGGAATGATTCACTATGCCGCAGCGCATGCCCGGCAAATCCAGCGTGAACCGGATACTTTCTGGTTGTCGAGACACAGAAAAGGGC
>NZ_JADPKQ010000478.1:0-13059 GCF_023074015.1 Bradyrhizobium sp. 142 | reverse complement strand
CGGGCATCCGCCAGTCAATCCCAGCAAGCCAAAGCCCAGGTTCTCTCTCGACCAGCTGGAGCTCATCTATGTGTGATTTTCCCGGGACAGCCCTGCGCTTGCGGGGGAGGGTTGGGGTGGGGGTGTCTCCGCGTCGGGATTGTTGAGATTGGGGAGGATATCCCGCCGTGGCGAGAGCCCTCACCCGCCGCGCTCTGCGAGCGCGCCGGCCTCTCCCGCAAGCGGGAGAGGCCGAGCAAGCCCGCGGACAGTCCGCGTGAAATCCATATGCGATTGCCCTGCCTCCAGGGGAGGGTCAGAGAGATTCGCCCCTCACGGCAGGCTGACGAACTCCACCCAGTTCGGCTTCTTGCCGGCGGGATAGGATTTCAGCTTGGCGAGCGCGCCGCTGGTCTGGTCGATCGTATAGACCGTCATGCTGTCGGACGTCTCGCCGACCGCCGCGAGATAGCGGCCGGTGGGATCGATGTTGAAACCGCGCGGCTGCTTCTCGGTCGGCACGCTGCCGATCGTGGTCAGCTTGCCGCTCGCCGCGTCGATCTTGTAGGCGGTGAGCGTGTTGGTGGTGCGCTCGGAGGCGTAGAGGAAGCGGCCGTCCGGGGTGATGTGGATGTCGGCGGCCCAAGGTTTGCCGGAAAAGCCTTCCGGCAGCGCCGTGGTGCGCTGGATCTCGCGCCATGCGCCGCTCTTCGCCTCATAGCTGAAGGCCGCGACGTCGGCGTTGAGCTCGTGGATGAGGTACACGAACTTGCTATTGGGATGGAACACGAAGTGCCGCGGCCCCGATTTCTCTGGCACCTTGATCGCCGGCGGATCGCTCGGTGTCAGCGAGCCAGTGGCGGCATCGAACGCAAAGCTCAGCACCTGATCGGAGCCGAGATTGGTCGCAAACACGAAGCGGTTGTCGGGCGACGGCAGGATCGCGTGCGCGTTCAGCCCGGTCGGGATCACCTGCTTCGGCTCGCCGGCGAGGCCGTTTGCGAGCAGCGGATTGACCGCGACCTTGTTGCCGCCATAGGAGGCGCTGAACAGGAATTTGCCGCCGCGGTCGGTCGCGATATTGGCCATGCTGTCGGCGAGCGGTCCGCCGCCGATACGGCTGAGCTGTCCGGTTTTGGGGTCGATCGCAAAGCTCACCGCCTGGAACGGCTGCGAGCGGATGCCGGCGATCAGCACGCGCTTGTCGGGGGTAACCGCCAGCGGCGTCGAGGAGCCGGGCTTCTCGACTCCGGCGAAAGCGGCGGTCTGCAACGGCACCATCTCACCGCTCGCGTCCATCTTGAACACGCTGATGTCGTTGCTGTCGGCGTTACCGATATAGGCGAAGGTTTCGGCCATGCCGGTGCGGACTCCCAAAATGAGGGCGAGGAAAGCGAGCAATGTGGTGGTGATCGCAGCGCGATGCGCTCCGGATGCGATGCGGCGTGTCGGTCTGAGCATGGGCGTTCCTCCTTGAACCGGTGCGGCGTTGTTGTTTTGCGGCAGAGGATAGCGGCAGGCGCCCCGTCGCACCAAACTCGAATTGGGATCGATCGATGCCGAAATCGTATCGGTCGCGGCTTCTACCGCACCGCCGCTGCTAGGCTGCGGGAGGGGACATGCGGGCCGGAGCCGTGCTCGGGCGGTCCCAGAACGGTCCACACGGCAACCGCAAGCAATGCCGAGGTCAGGATGGTCCAGGCGACCAGTCGTTTCCGCATCAGCCGGATCCGTCGTCGAAAATCCCGTGCGAGAACCATCGTGCACTGCAAACCGCGGCGATCCTATGAACTCGTTCACAGCCGAAGGGCGCCAGCGCCATTGCAAGGCAAGCGGGATGAAGACGTCGTGGCAAAGCGCCACACCGGTCAAACCGATCGTGGCTCGCGGCCGACCAACAAGAAATAGCGCCGCGCTTCGCCCGTATATTCGCGGTGCCGGTCACGGCCGCGCATCGTCCGGGGAACGGTGGCCTTGTTCCGTGGGACCCCGGTCTCGCGGCCGGAGGATACTCAAACGGAGGCCGGCAACGGAGGCTAGTAAGTGTTTTGGATCTATTGGGACACCGCCTGGTCGCTCATCATCAGCGGCATCATGGTCGCCACCATCGTCGCGCATCCGGACGCCGAGCTCGCCGAAGTGCGCGCCGCCAGGCGGGGGACGTGAACGTCCGGTATTCCTGAAGCTGGCCTTGCCACCCCGGCTTCGCCTCCACGGCGAAGTCAGGCCGCCGCCTGCGCCGACAGCAACCGCTTCAGCTTCGCGGCCGGCACCGCCGGGCTGAACAGCCAGCCCTGCATCTGGCTGCACCCGAGCTGCCGCAGCACCTCGCGCTGCGCCTCGGTCTCGACGCCTTCGGCCGTCGTCGCCATCTGGCGCGCGGCGGCCATGTGCACCACCGCCCGCACGATCGGCGAGGAATCATCGGGCTCGCCGATATCGCTGATGAAGCTGCGGTCGATCTTGATCTTGTCGAACGGGAATCTGTGCAGATAGCTCAGTGAGGAATAGCCGGTGCCGAAATCGTCGAGCGCGATGCGCACGCCGAGCTCGCGCAGCTGCTGCAGGATCGTCAGCGCCTCGGCGTCGTCGCGGATCAGCACCGTCTCGGTGATCTCGAGCTCGAGCCGTCCCGGCGCGAGGCCCGATTCCGCAAGCGCGGCGGCGACCTTCAGCGCCAGCGTCCTGGAGCGGAACTGCACCGGCGACACGTTGACGGCGATATGGATATCGCCGGGCCAGCTGGCTGCCTCCGTGCAGGCCTGCCTGAGCACCCATTCGCCGATCTCGCCGATCAATCCGGTGTCTTCGGCGACCGGAATGAACTCCGCAGGCGAGACCATGCCGCGCTCCGGATGGTGCCAGCGCAGCAGCGCCTCGCAGCCGGTCACCACATTGGCCGCAAGATCGACCAGCGGCTGATAGTGCACCTCGAACTCGCCGCGGGCGAGCGCCTGGCGCAGGTCGAATTCGAGCTGGCGGCGCTGCCTCGCCTTGGCATCGTATTCGGGCACGAAGATGCGGAAGATACGGCGTCCCTCCGATTTCGCCGCGTACATGGCAAGATCCGCGCGCTTGAGCAAATCGTCGAGATTGTCGCCATGGTCGGGCGCGATCGCGATGCCGATGCTGGCGTCGGTCGGGATCTCCTGGCCGTTGCAGTCCACCGGCGTGCGCAGCGTGTTCAGGATCCGCTCCGCCAGCGCGGTCAGCTCGGCCGGGTCGCGGGTAGCCGCCTTGACGATGGCGAATTCGTCGCCCCCAAGCCGCGCCACCAGATCGTTGCCGCTGACGCAGGCGCGCAGGCGGTTTGCGACCTGGCGCAGCAATTCGTCGCCGACCTCATGGCCGAGCGAATCGTTGATGCCCTTGAATTCGTCGACGTCGATATAGAGGATCGCGAACGGCTTGCCTTCGCTGAGCTCCGCAATGCGGCGCTCCAGATGGCCGCGCATCAGCACGCGGTTGGGAAGGTCGGTCAGCGCGTCGTAATGCGCCATATGCGCGATGCGCTCGTCGGCGCGGATGCGCTCGGTGACGTCGTCATGGGTGGCGAGCCAGCCGCCGGCGGCGCCGGGCTGGTTCTTGATCTCGATCAGGCGGCCATCGGCGGTCTCCACGATAGCGCTCTGCGTAAGCCCGACATTGCTCAAAATCCCGTCGCAATAGGAATCGACGTCGCCGTGGAACGAGCCGGTGTCGTGGCGGTGCTGGATCACGTCGCGGAAATGGACGCCCGGCTTCACCACGGCGGTCGACAGTTGGTACATCTCGACATAGCGCCGGTTGCAGATGATGAGCCGCTCGTCCTGGTCGAACATCAGAAGGCCTTGCGTCATCGTGTTCAGCGCGGTGTCGAGCCGCTGCTTCTCCAGCGACAGCCGGTGCGTCACCTGGCGGAAGATCAGGAACAGCGTGATCACGAGCAGGCCGACCGACAGCACCGCGACGGTGACGAAGAACTTGGTTTGCGTGCGCCAGGTCGCGAGCGTGGCGTCGAGCGATCTGGTCGCGACCACGACCAGCGGCTCGCCGGCGAGCAGGCGCGCGGCGACGATGCGGTCCTTGCCGTCGATCGGGCTTGCAAGCTGGGTGGTGACGAAGGTGCGCTCGAACACGACCATCTGCTCCGGCGAGCCCGTGCGGTAATTCCGCCCGATCATGTCGTCGACATGCGGAATGCGCGCGAGCAGCTGGCCGTTCTGGTGGTGCATGGCGATCGAGGAGTCCTCGCCGAGCCCGGTCGAGGCGAAGAACGATTCGATCTGGTCCGGCGCGATCGCGCGCGAGACGATGCCGAAGAACTCGCCGCGAGGCCCCGACACGCGCCGGGCGAACACGATAACCGGCGCGTGGCCGATCCGGCCCGCCACGACCTCTATCTCCTCCTGCGATGCCGGATCATACTTGAGCCGGTTGAAATAGCCGCGGTCGGCGACCGAAATATCGGCGACCGGCCAGCGCCGCGACGAGTTGATCAGCACGCCGCTCGCATCGAACAGATTGGCACCGGCGAAATCGGTCCAGCCGCTGGCTTTGGCGCGCAGCGCTTCGTGCACGGCGAGCGTGGCCATCTCACTGCGGAAGACGTCCGGGGATTCGATGCCATGGCTTTCGAGCTCGGCGATGATGCTCTTCTGCAGCACCGCAAAATCCTCGAACTCGCGGTCGAAATGCCGGGCAAGCAGCCGCACCGCGCTCTCCAGGCCGTCGCGGCCGCTCTCGATCGCGTTCTGCCGGAAGCGGTCGACGGTCAGCGCCGTGCCGATGGCGGTCGCGGCCATCAGCACGAAGCCGCCGACGATCAGCCATGTCAGCGGCGCGCCGCGCCAACGGCGAAGCAACGCGCGCATGCGCGCGCTCCATCGGATCGATGTGCCCATCCAGCCCTCCCGTGGGATGCAAGATGCGGCAAAACCGACAAGACCGGGTTACCTGCAAGGGTTAGGGAAGTATGAATCGGAAGCAAATCGGCGGGTTCCGGCGAGCGCGGGTGAAGCGGCCAGGGCGGCGCGCCGGGTCATCCGCGGCGCCTGGAAGCGAAGCGTCGATCATCCCATCGGCCGTCTTGCTGCCGTGGCCAAATCGGCGCAGGCTGGCGCGGTTGATCTGCGACCAAGGGTTTGTTTTTCGATGATAACCGTATCCAAGGCCCTCATTGCATTCTGCGTGCTTGCGGTCGTCGGCACCGCGCTGGTGATTGGCCCCACAGAGCTGCGCCGGTTTCTGCCGGGCGGTGCGCCGGCCGAGATCGCCGTCGCCGCCAAGCCCGAAGTCAGGCCCGAGCCGAGAGCAGGGGAACCAAAGCTCGCCGCTGGCGCGCAGCTCGCACCATCCGCAGCGCCGGCTGCCGCGCCGCAGGCGGGCGCCGTGGCCGAGACGCAGCAGCAGGTCGCGGCCGCGCTCGCCGATGTCGCGCCGGTCAAGCCGCCGGCGGCTGCAACCGATGCCGGTCCCCGTTTCGACGTGGCCCGCATCGACGATCATGGCGAATCGGCAGTGATCGCCGGCCAGGCCGCGCCCGGTGCGAAGGTCGAGCTGCTGCGCGACGGCAAGCCGCTCGACAGCGTGGTGGCCGACGCATCGGGCCAGTTCGTCATGACGCCGCCGCAGCTTCCCGCCGGCACCTATGAGCTGACGCTGCGCGCCAAGGCGCCGGATGGCACCGTCACGCAATCCGGCCGCACCATGCCGGTGACCATTGCCGAAGCGGCACCGCCGCCCGCGCGACCCGCGCCGCTTGCCGTCAGGCAGGAGGCAAAGCAAGCCGACAAGCCGGACGACAAATCCGACATCGTGGCATCCTTGCCGTCACCGCGCCTTGCCTCGGCGCCGGACAGGGCCGCGCAGCGGCCGCCGAAGCCGAGGGCTTTGGCAAGGGCGCCGGCCGAGGCCGCTGGCGCGGCGGTCGCATCGGCTTCGCCCGCGGAGGTGTTCGGCGCTGCGCCGACCGAGCAGGGCGGCAGCCGGGTGATTTCCCGCGGTGACAGCCTCTGGGCCCTCAGCCGTCTCGCTTACGGTGACGGCGCCCGCTTCGCGGTAATCTTCAAGGCCAACCGCGCCAAGATCCACAATCCCAATCTGATCTATCCCGGCCAGACTGTCGTGCTGCCGCCAAAGCCGCAGTGAGTCGGCGGTCTCTCCTGACCTAGCCGGCGGAGTTCGGCCGCAGTTGCGATGAAGGTGCGCTCCCTCTCCCGCTTGCGAGGGAGGGCAATCGCATATGGATTTCACGAGGATTGTCCATGGGCTTGCTCCGCCTCTCCCGCTTGCGGGAGAGGCCGACACGCTCGCAGAGCGCGGCGGGTGAGGGCTCTCGCCACGGCGGGATTTCCTCCCCAATCTCAACAATCCCGACGCGGAGACACCCCAACCCCAACCCTCCCCCGCAAGCGGGAGAGGAGCCCACTGCCGATGTCGCCGCATCGTGCACCTATATGCGATTGCCTTGCGCTTCCGGGGGAGGTGTTTCCGCAATGAACGGCCCCTGTGTGGAGAGAGCCCCCACCCGGCGCTTCACGCCGACCTCCCCCGCAAGCGAGAGAGGTAGAGCCGAACCCGCGGCGCCGTATCGCGATGGACGGCAATCCGCTGGACGCGCTCTTGGACTATATGCGCTCGCGCTTCAGCATGTCACATCCGAGACCCGGGAACCTTCAGTTCCCCCGTGCGTCATTGTGGTACGGCGCGATGCGCTTGGCGTGGGAGGAGGGCCAGGAAGTGGTCGGCTCGGTGGTCGGGTCAGTGGTCGTGTCGAGACCGCGCATGGGACTGGTGCTGGCCGGCGCGGCCTTGGTGGCTCTGGTAGTGCTGCTGCCCAATCGGGCCGAGGCGCAGTTCGGGTTGCGCGGCGGCCCGCTCGGCGTTGCGCGCTTTGCCGTCGGTCACATGATCGGCTTGTCGCGCCTGCGCCATTCCCGCATGGCGGTGCGGGGCGGCCGGACCCGCTCCGCTGCGCTGCGGTCTCAAGACCCCCGTTATGATCCCCGTGGCGCCGAGCGCGCCCAGCTCGCCAATCCCTACGTTATGCGTGTGGCACTCACGGCACAGGCTGCGCTGTCGGGCTGGCACGGTGGCCGCCGCCCGCAGGGCTGGTGGCGGCACCCCGACGGCAGCTACGGCTGGGCCGGCCCGGTGTTCTGGCCGTTCGCGCATGACGATCTCACCAATGCGGTCATCTTCGCCGATCCGACCAGCCTCTCGCTCTATGGCTATGGCGACATCTATGCCGCGATCTTCGCGCCCTATGCGGCCGCAGAGCTCGCCGCCTACACCGCGCCGCAAGGCCGGCGCGCGCGAAAGGTCCCCTCAGCCGAGAATGTCTGCGATGCCAGCGACACCGGCGGCATGCCGGTCGAGCGCATCGTCGCCGCGGTGCAGCCGAACGAATCGCAGCGCACCGCGCTCGACGAGCTCGCGACCGCCTGGAATGCGGCGGGCGACACTATCCGCGCCGCCTGCCCGGCGCAGGCGCCTGCCGCGGCGGCGGATCGCCTCGCCCTGATGCGCGATCGCCTCGAGGCCATGATCAAGGCGGCGGACGCCGTGGCGCCATCGCTGGCAAAATTCGTCGATCTCCTCGATGAGAATCAGAAAGCAAAGCTCGACGCATTGGCAAAAGACCGCCGCGCCGCGCTTGCCTCGATCCAGCAAAAGAACCCGCAGGCATCGGCCTGCGAGGCGGACAGCGATCCCCGCTATGACGAGAAGGCGCAGCGCCAGTACGAGCAGCTCGTGCAGCAGCAATGGCCCGTGGCCGACATCGCCGCCACGCTCCGCCTCGACGAGGTCGCCCGCGCGAGATTCGACGTGCTCCAGGACACCACCCTTCGCGCGATGGAGACGCTAAGCGCCTGTCCCACAAAGCCCGAAGCAACCCCGCAAGCCCGCCTCGCCGCCGCCAAAGCGCGGCTCGAAACCATGCTGCAAGCCGTGAACGGCGTCGCCGATGCGCTGGATGATTTCGAGGCGGACCTAAGCGACGAGCAGAAGGCGGGGTTTGAGGCGATCGGGCCGAAGCGGGGGGCGTGATTGGCGGGCCCGCGTAGTCCTTCTCTCCCCGCAAGCGCAAGTCAATCGCATATGAGCATTCACAGGAGGTCGTCATGCCCGGGCTTGTCCCGGGCATCCACGTTCTTCGTGCTGCGTGGCCACGCGTGGATGGCCGGGACAAGCCCGGCCATGACGCCGTGAGGCCCTGGCGCCCAAACTCTAAGGTCATATGCGATCGTCCCGCCCGTCGTCGGAGGCGGGGGAAGGGACCGCACAGCGCGACGGATTGCCTGCAAGAGCCTTCCACAGCGCCCGTCATCACCCCAAAGCTGCACTTCGCTTCCCCCTTGGCATTTGCTATTGCAGCCTCCGGCAAGCGCAAATCGAGGCAGGGAATGCTCACGGGTGAACTACGTTCCAAGATCGACAACGTCTGGAACGCTTTCTGGGCAGGCGGCATCGCCAATCCGATCGAGGTGATCGAGCAAATCACTTACCTTCTCTTCATTCGCGGCCTCGACGACGTGCACACGCTCGAAGAGCGCAAGGCCACGCGTATGAACCGGCCGATTGAACGGAACATCTTCCCGAAGGGCAAGGACCGCATCGGCAAGGGCGGCGGCATCGCCTACGAGGAGATGCGCTGGTCGCGGCTGAAGAATAAAGACCCCGCGACGATGTTTGCCATCGTCTCCGAGCACGTCTTCCCGTTCCTGCGCAGCATGGCCGAAGAGGGCACGGCGCACGCGACACACATGAAGGGCGCGCGCTTCACCATTCCAACGCCCGCGCTGCTCGCCAAGGTCGTCGATCTCCTCGCCGATATCCCGATGGAGGACCGCGACACCAAGGGCGATCTCTACGAATACATGCTCGGCAAGATCGCGAGCGCCGGGCAGAACGGCCAGTTTCGCACGCCGCGCCACATCATCGCGCTCATGGTGGAGATGACGGCGCCGACGCCGAAGGACGTGATCTGCGATCCCGCCTGCGGTACCTGCGGCTTCCTGGTCGCGGCCGGCGAATATCTCCGCGACAACCATCCAAAACTGTTTCATGACAAGGCAAGCCGCGATCATTTCAACGAGGAGATGTTCCACGGCTTCGATTTCGACGGGCACGATGCTGCGCATCGGCTCGATGAACATGACGCTGCATGGCGTCGAGGACCCCGACATTCGCTACAGGGATTCGCTGTCGCAGGAGCATGCCGGCGACGAAGATCGCTATTCGCTGGTACTCGCCAATCCGCCGTTTGCGGGATCGCTGGACTATAAGACGACGGCGAAGGACCTCCTGGCGATCGTCAAAACCAAGAAGACCGAACTCCTGTTCATGGCGCTGTTCCTGAAGCTGCTGAAGCCAGGCGGCCGCGCGGCGGTGATCGTCCCGGACGGCGTGTTGTTCGGCTCCTCCACTGCGCATAAGGCGATCCGTAAGATCGGTCGAGGATCACAAGCTCGATGGCATCGAGAGGCTGCCGTCAGGTGTATTCCGGCCCTATGCCGGCGTATCGACGGCAATCGTTCTGTTCACCAAGACCAATTCCGGCGGCACCGATCACGTCTGGTTCTATGATTGCCAGGCTGATGGTTTTTCACTGACGACAAGCGCAACGCCTTGCTGCCGGCCGACAAAATCGGTCCGAGCGTCGCGCTCGAGGGCGGCGAGCATGCGAAGAACAATCTTCCCGATATTGCTGCGCGTTGGAAGCAACGCGCTGGCGCTGAGCGTGGCCGGGCCACGTACCGCGCAGAGTTTTTGTGTGCCCAAGCCGGAGATCGCAGCGGCGGGCTACGATCTCTCCATCAACCGCTTCAAGGAAGTGGCTCACGAGGCGGCCGAGCATCGGCCGCCAACCTGTCACCTTCAGCAATCACTTCGTTCGTATTCGTACAAAGGACAACTCGGTAGAGCCTGCGTATGTGGCCCGCTGGCTGCAGAGAGAATTCGAACATCGACGCTTCGCCTCCATGTGTAGAAGTTGGGTAAATCAAGCGTCCATCACTAAGGATCAATTGGCCTCACTTAGTCTTCCGCTTCCCTCCCTCGACGAGCAACGACGGATCGCGGCGATCTTGGACTGCGCCGCAAGCGCAAGCGCGCGCTCAAGTTGCTTCAAGAAATAGCCGCTTCGCTCACTCAAGCGTACCTAAGTGGCCCGAGTGCGACGAACTCCATTGAACTTGGGAAGGTCATGACGGACGGACCAACCAATGGACTTTAGAAGCCGTCAAAGGAGTACGGGGAGGGAGTGCCAATCCTGCGAATAGATAGTTTCTGTGACGGAAGGATTGTAGATATCCGCTCTCTCAAGCGTCTTAAGGTGACTTCTTCTGAGATGGCAAGATTTCAGCTTCAAGTAGGTGACATAGTAATCAATAGGGTCAATAGCCTCGAATATCTGGGTAAGAGCGCCATGATCGACTCGCTCTTGGAACCGACTGTGTTTGAATCGAACATCATGAAGTTCTCGGTCGATTCGTCGATCCTGTTGCCGGAAGTCTGCATTGCGCTGCTGCAGACATCAGAAATTCGAGATCAAGTTTTGGGTAAAGCCAAGAACGCCGTGAACCAGTCGAGCATCAACCAAGGCGACGTCCGTAGCTTGCGTATCCCGTTGCCGAATATGCGAGAGCAGCTCAATTTTCTCCGCTGTACGAAGAAAATTGAATCCATCAAGGCCGCGGCTGTCGCTGGTCAGTCGAGGCTAACATTGTTATTCTCCTCCCTCCAACACCGCGCCTTCTCCGGGCAGCTCTGACCATGCAGATCGAGTTCGATTGGGACCGGCAAAGGCGGAGAGCAATCGACGCAAGCATGGGGTTGCTTTCGAGGAGGCGATGGGCGTTTTCGGCGATCCGCTAGCCTTGTCGCTGCTCGACAAAGAGTCTGGCGAAGGGGAGGAGCGATGGGTTAGCATGGGCCGGAACCCGGCCGGCAACCTGCTCTTGGTCGTGCATACCTATGCCGAGCTGTCCGCGGACCGGGTGTCGATCCGTATCATTTCGTCGCGCCACCCGACCCGCCGCGAGATCGGGTCCTATGAAGATGGGTGATCCGATGAAGGACGAATATGATTTCTCGACCGCCGAGCGCGGCAAGTTCTTCCGGCAGGGCGCGCGCCTCGTGCCGCCGGTCCATCTCGAGCCCGATGTCCTGGCCTATCTGTCCGAGCTGGCCGATGCGAAGGGAACCTCGCTAAACGAGCTGGTGAACACCCTCCTCAAGGAGGATATCGAGCAGCTTGACGCGGCCAAGTGAGTCCCGCCGCCGCGCTAACCAACTCGTATCATGATGCGCGCGGGCGATCGACGATCCCGCAGGGGTTGCATCGGTCCCTTGGAAGTGGAACGATATCCTCTAGCATGGAAGCCCGTCGCGTGAGCGGCAGGCTGCTGCCGGGGGAGAAACGCGCCATTGAGCTGCGATAATCGCCAGATTGCACGCATTCGCGCCGCGGCGGACGCGACCTGAGCCGATGTCGAACTTCACCTTCCTCGCAGCCGAATTCGCCACCGTGCATGAGGCGGCGCTCGAAGCCGAGAGTCAGGCTGCGGTTTCTCCCACGGCTGCGGCTTTCTTCGCCGGCAAGACCGTCGAGATCGCGGTGAAAATGGGCGTTCAAGTCCGCTGCCCTATCAGGACAACATCGCCGCCCTCCTGCATGAACCGAGCTTTCGACGCGCCGCGGGCGAGGCCGTGTTTGCCAAGGCGCGCTACATCAACACGCTACGCAATCGCGCGTGCACGAAGAGCGAAAGATCAGCTCCGGTGACGCCTCAGGCGCGGTGAAGGAACTGTTTCACGTCTGCTTCTGGTTTGCGCGCACCTACGCCAAGGTCAAACCGGCGGATCGCCTGACCTTCGATCCCTCCGTGCTCTCGCGCCGCGACGAGGTGCTAAAGAAGGCGTTCGTCCAGCTCAAGACGCAGCAGGCCGAGCTCGACGCCAAGAACGGCGAACTGACGAAGCTGCTGCTCGACAAGCAGAACCTCGACGAAGAGCTGAAGACAATCCGCGCCGAGGTCGCCGCTGCCCGCAAGGCGGCGCAAGCGAAGCCTGATAGCCACGACTACAATGAGGCCGAGACACGGGATCGCTTCATCGATCTTTTGCTGCGCGAGGCGGGCTGGGCGCTCGACCAGCCCGACGACACCGAGTTTCGCGTCGAGGGGATGCCGAACAACCAGGCCATTGGCTTCGTCGATTACGTACTCTGGGGCGCGGACGGCAAGCCGCTCGGCCTGGTCGAGGCCAAGCGGACCCGCAAGGATGCACGCGCGGGCCAGCAGCAGGCCAAGCTCTATGCCGACTGTCTGCAGGCACGTTATGGCCAGCGGCCGGTGATCTTCTATTCCAACGGCTATGAGCACTGGATCTGGGACGACACCCGCTAGCGGAAGCGACAGGGGTAACGAAGCGCGAGACATTGACTGCAAAGCGACTGGCCATGTCCGGCCGTGCAAGTCGGGCCAGTCATTGCGCTTTGATTCGGAAGTCGATCCCGTGGTCGAGGATCAGAGAGATGTTGGACAAGCACCGTCGCCCAACGAAGGATGGGACAAGTCCACGAGTGAGATCTGATTATGAGCGATATTAAACTCTTCCGAATCGCAAATGGGGCTGTGAATGAGTTGGCAGGAACGACCGACGCAACAGAGAAGTCAGTTCAAAACTTTTTCGAGAAGAACTTGGAGGCGCTCCTAGACGACCGATTCCATGAAACCAGCCCTCACGGAACTGAACGCATGCTGGAGGCTTCCTCGTTTGAGATTGGCTGAACGAGGATTGGTTATCATGGCGACATGGCGGCAAGCAGTTGAGCTGGCGATGAGCGAGGCAGAAATTGAAGCGTTGACGGCTCTTTCGCGATCCCGAACCGAGCCGGCGAGCCGGGTGTCACGGGCCACGATGCTGCTGGCCTACCGCGAGAACCCATCGTTCTTTGCCGTGGGACGAAGACTTGGCGTGCATCATCAGACGGTCCAGCGCTGCGTTGAGCGGGCGGTCGCTTATGGCGCGCTGGCGGCACTCGACGACCGACCGCGGCCGGGCAAGGAGCCGGTGATCACGCCGGAGGCCAAG
>NZ_JADPKQ010000458.1:0-13233 GCF_023074015.1 Bradyrhizobium sp. 142 | reverse complement strand
CTCCCGCCGACAGGCGCTTCCAGTCGGACGGGCGCCGCGTCCGGGCGAGGTCCGCGGCCGTACCGGCGACCGGCGGTCGCTTGCCCCAGGATCGAAACACATGAGCGCTGCTGACCCCAAGCACGTAGCCTTTGCCTGCCCGCCGTAGTTGCTGTTCGATGTCGCCAACACCGTAGACCGTATCACCGGCAACCCACTTGAATGGTACAGACGCGGCTATCGCACGTGCGATCATTCTCGTCGCAAGCTTTGGTTTGGTCGCAAAGCCGACATCGGCAGGCACATAGGCGGCTTCCAGACGATCTGGATCGTCGGTCCATTCCTTCGGAAGATACAACGCGCGATCGATGAACGCATGACCATGACGCGAAACGTAGGTAGCGAAGACGCCGATCTGGCAGTTCGTAATCTTCCCTGCCGAACCAGTGTATTGCCGCGCCACTCCGCACGAGGCCTTACCCTGCTTGAGAAAGCCGGTCTCGTCGATCACCAGCACCGCATCGTCATCCGCCAAATGCTCGATGACATAGTCGCGCACGATATCGCGCAGGGCATCAGCGTCCCAATCCCCGCGACCCAGGATCGCCTGCTGCCGCCATGGGCCGGGATCGCCAGCCGCCTCCGCGCGCATCCAACCGGTCTTGCGCTGCTCATCTCCGAGCAGACCTTCCAGGAACAGGCCTGCATTCGTCGCAACACGCTCTTGCGTGAACAACGGACGTATCCGCTGCTTGATCTCTCGAAGCGACGCCGCCCACAACGCAAGCGTCTCCTCAACCGACGCGGCCCGCGCCCACGACATTCGAATCATGGTTGCCCATGGATTCAGAAGTCTGCAAACAAAGCAACTGTAATGCTAGATGCGCTCGGTGAAGTGCTTGCCTTCGTCGCTGCGCTCGACCTTCTTCTCGCTGAGGACGTCGGGGCGCCACCGGCGATTTCGATCTAGACGTCTTTCTCAGTCATGCGGGTCGTTCGGCCGAGATCATCAGGGCCTTGTTGGTCTCGCCGAGGTCGATCTTGGGCCAGCCGAATTGCCCTTCCATCAGCGGCGCCAGACGGTGTCGCCGAAGCCGCACGGGGCAGGGGATCTAGGCTTGGACATCTGCTGCCACCCCCTTGTTTCCACACGATCAAAGCCCGACTAAAGCTGGCTCCGCGGCGGCGACCATCGGCGTTCTCAGACTCGTATGATAAGGCCCTCGCGCCCTAATGGAACAACCTCAAATCAGAAGCGACGATCGCGATCAGGATATGGCCGGAGATGGTGCGGTCATGCGATGGCCACGCCATCTCCGGTTTTCGTACCATCACCATTGATAACGCACGATGCCTTTGCCGGCGTAGCTCCGCGTGACGGATGAGAACTCGCCTTCGAAGGTGCCGGCGAGCGAGATGCCGTTCCGCAATGTCAACTCGGCAGACGCTGTGGTCAGCGCCGCATCGTGGGATGGCGCCGCGCCATTGACCACGAACGAAGCGCCGGGGAGCGTCTGAAACGTTGCGGCGATCGCGCGATCGGTATCGAAATCGTGTGCCCAAGCCGCGCGGCCACGCAACGTCAGAATCGCGTCGTGCATGGCGAACGTTCGGTCGGTGCGCAGACCAAGCTCGGTTCGTGATGTGGCCGCGTCCTTCGCGGCATAGCTCAATGCCGCCATGCCGGTCCCGCCGATCGCCTGCTCCGCATAGGCGGGCAGATAGGCCGTGGTCGTCTGGGCAGCCGCATAAGGCGTCAGTCCGACGCACGGCGTCGCGAACCGATAGCCCCCCTCGATGCGCCCGGACAGTACGTTGGCATTGAACCGGGCGCGAAGGTGATCTCCGCCGGCAACTGGCACGGTGCGGTCGGTCGCGATGTCCTGCCAGCCATAAGCCAGTGCGCCGGCGAAATACGCCGCCCGGAAATTATGTCTGACGAACGCGCCGGCTTGGAACAGGTCGGAGCGCCCGCTGCCAACTCCGTTGGCCATGCTGAAGGATGTCGCGCCGCCGCCAAGCGCAAAGCCGAGCAGCGTGTCGGCCGACAGACGATAGTCTGCGCCGGCGGCCAGGCCATAGATGTTGCTGGTCGCCGCGTTCGACCCGACCGGGGCGTTCCCATTGGTGGTTTGCGTCCCGCCAAAGCCTGCCACCCAGGAGCTCCAGGGGCTGGCGATCGGATCGATCTGCGGCGGAGTCTTAGTAGGTGCTGGCGCAAAAGCATTACGCCCCAACTTCGAGCGCGGCATGTCCGCTGACGCATAGGCGTTGGTCGGACTGATATTGTCCTCCGGCGCAAATCCCACTGCTTGGCCCAATCCGACATTGCCCGCGCGGTTGCCGAGAAACGGATCGAGCAGCACGCCCATGAATTGGCCCGCGGCGTTGAACGTCGCTTGCTGTATGCCGGTCGCCGCCTCGCCGGAGAACTGGTCGAAAGCCTTCGCGGCGACCTCGCGGCTCGCCAGCATCACAAAGTCGCGCGGTCCCGTGCCATCTGGCGCTGCATCGAGCACCGTGGCGACCGCGGCCCCGTTGCGCGACCCCGCAACCGAGGCGAAACTGACGTCGTTGCGCTGGATCGATAACGTCAGGGAGCTTGCTGCCCCTGGAGCGGAGTTGGAATAATCCAGCGCAACTTTCAGAAATAGCGAGTTGACGGTCGGATCCGTGAATCTTCCGCTGATACCTCCGCCGGCGGACAACACGGTTACGGGCTGCGTAAAGTGGGTCCACTGTCCCCCCCGTTCCAACACGACCTGAAGCGCTCCGTTGTCAAGCGCTGCGTTGCCGGTCACATTCAACTGACTGTGCGCGCTATTTGCGCCCAAAAGGACCTGATAGACACCGCCCGGCCGAAAGGCCATGTCCCCATTCACCGTCAGAGTGCCTGCGCGGCGCTCCGTCGTAAAGATTTCCGGCGCCGTGGTGTAGAGCGCCGACATGCCGGCATACCGCTCTTGTCCCGGCGCCACGATGCCCGCCACGGTGGTGGTGCCGACCGAGCCTGTACCAGTCAGCCGGCCTTCCGTGCCGACCACGACCGGACCTGTCAGCGTGCCGTTGACCTCCAACGTGCCACCGTCGATGCGCGCACCGCCGGCTTGCGCATACGCGCTGGGATGGCCATCCCCGTCTGTTGCGCCGAGCACCAGAGTGCCAGCGCCTGCCTTGTCCAGCGTGCCCACACCCGTGATGCTGTTGCGCCAAACGTCGAGCGTGCCCGCCGGAAGATCTGCCATGAAAACACCGCCAATGAGCTGGTTCGTCACAGTGTCCATGAATCCGATCACCGCCGGCCCGTCCATTGCCTTGTCGAGATTGATCCGGCCCCAGCCGAATATATCATTGACACCATAGGTGTCCGCCCCAGTAAGAGGGACATAGTTGGGGTCCATTGTCTTGGGGTCGAGACGTGTGGCGGTCGTCAACAGCACCGTGCGAAGATCGGCGCCATTGAGATACGGATAGCGCTGGGCTAGCAGTGCAGCCGCGCCTGTCGTGTCCGCCGCGGCATTCGATGTGAAATTACCAGGAGCTGACACACACCAGTACTTCGCCAGGCCACAACTCGTAGTAATGGCGGACAATCTCGCGTCGGCCGCGCTGTCATCGAGGGCGACAGCCGCGATCCAGTGAGATTCCAAGTCCGATCTGTAATATGGCGCGGCGGCTAGCACGTGAGGATATAGTCCGGGGCGGTAGCCGGCTAAAACGTTGCCGGCCGCGAAAACGACAACCATATCTTTCGCCGCGGCCGTTCCCAGCGCGTTCACAGTGTCCACATAAGGCTTCAAGGTGGGGTCGAGCGTGTTGTAGCTGTTCGGATTAAACGCATCTGTAGCCTTGAGTTGATGCTTGATTGCATCCTGCTGGGCGAAGTCAATGACAAGGGTTCCATTCACAAATTTGACTGGATCCACGAGATCAGGCGAGGTCCAGCTGTTGTTGATCGCGCGCGCCTGAAGTCCAGCCATCTGGGTGATGTAGTTGGTTAGACTTGCAGTATCCGGGAATCCGACAACAGTGCCGAGACCGTGGTTGGCGACGACGAGCATGGAATCAAAAGCAACACCGTCGATGCCACCGCTGGCCCCCTGACCACGACTGCCCGCGATCTCCCGCGCAATGAGGGAGCCATGACCAGAAATCCCGCTAAAACCCGGAGGGCCGCCATAGGGTACGTCACCCTGCACTGGAGCTCCCCAGGGAGAGAAGCCAGACAACGATATGGCTCTTTTCTGCAGCCCGGTGTCCGTGAAAATCACGCCTGGCAGCAGCCCCGGGTCCATGAAACTCGCGCCGGTATCGATTTGTCCAAGCGCGATTCCGTTGCCGGAAAAGCCGCGGGCGTAGGCGCTTTGCGTGTTCATCGCGCCCAATTGTGAATTCGCAATAAAACTCGGCGTCGCCCACGCATTCGTCTTGGCGCTCCAGTCGGCACGCGTCGTGAAGACCCAGGTATCGGCGAACGGAGAGACAGGGGGAGTGATCAGGGGAGGCAAACCGTTGTTCGCCTGCTGCGCCTCGGCCGTGGCCACCGCACCGGTCATCATCGCTAGACTTATCGCGGCGGCTGATACCGTACCGCGCGCCAGGCGCCGTGCATCATTCTTTCGTCGTTCCATTTTGTTCTCTCTGATATTGTTGTTCTCTGTTCCGGATGCTTTGCTGCATCGTCTCGACCCCATTAAACCCGCGGCCGTTTTGTTGACGCAACCTTGGCCAGCTCACACAGCAGGCATGTCGTGCCCACCTAGTGGTGCTCCATTCTCCAGCTGAGCAGCCCGGCGGTTCACGCCCGGGCATCAAGGCGACGAAGAGGATAAGGATCAGCCTGCAAATCGCTCCTGGCGCAGCGTTCGACATTTCCTCGTTGCAACCAGATTCGGAGTAGCCACCGAAACGACCAGCTTCGCCATGGAGGCGATGCGGAAAATCGAGGCCAACTCCATGGACAGGTGTTGCTCGAGATTGGGAAAACCGAGCGCTCACAACACGGAGATCTGGCGATACTGGGCGATGGGAACGTCAGCGCGGGGGACGACGGTGGCATCAATGTCCCACCGGATGATATCAGTTAAAGAAGCCAGGCAGGAGCGGTACAACCTAACCGCGTCGAGACCGACGATGTCGATGGAATCAGTAGCGCTCGCCCTTTCCGACATACAGGCTCCCCCCAACGTCGGTTGCTCTGCATCAGCGGCAACCGTTTCGTTTTCCTGGAGTCCAGTTGATAGCATGAGCGGAGGGTGGCTGTTTGTTGCCCACTCTCAAGTTGTTCGGCAGAGACTCTACTTGTCATCCGCCGGAGAGATCAGAATGCATTGATCTGCCAGGGAGAGAAGCGCTCGATGGATCTGTCCAAAGAGGCTGCCATCCTAATTTGCGGATCGACAATTGACGTTCTGGCATCGACTCCGTTGCGAGCTTAGCCAACAATGTCACTAGTCAGGCTCAAACTCGGAGAGCAAACATGTCGGAAAACTCAGAGCCGCGTACGCCGCGGGGAGGTTCCAAAACGCTTCTTGTATGCTCGTGAAAACTCCGCCAACGATTTGAAACCGACCTCGTATGCGACCTCAGATACTGTGCAGGTGCGCCCCTTTTGGCACAGAAGGGTGTGAGCCGTTTCCAGTCTAAGCTCTTTGACGCGCTCCATGACTGTCTGGCCACTCCCGCGATAGATTTTATGTAGGTAGCTTTCTGAAATCCCACATGCTCTGGCTATCATGGATGGAGACAGGTCGGGGCGTGCGTGGAGCCGGGTTATGTGCTTGTCGCTGCGCTCGCGCTGCGCGAGGAGAAGTACACCTTCCTCCGATTCGGAAGCATTTGCCGGCGCAAAACAAAACGCAGCAATGTCGCAAATCTGCTGTTCCAAAAGTGTTGCCGAACGCGGTTCGAGTGGACTCGTCAAGGCGCTTACTTTTATCAGAATGTCCTGCAACAGTTCTGGTAGTATTTGGCTAGCGTCTACGCGGAGAAAGCTGCTGTTAAACCGTTTGCCTATCCGCTGCTTCATTCTGCAAATCGGAATTTGAATATTTAGCGTTTCATATGAGTTGCATGCAAAAAATTCTGCAGGCCGCGAATTGTCAAGCAAGAACATTGAACCTGGCCGGAGCGCGACTCCGTCGTTGCCCATCCGAATACTTGCCTGACCTCGTTGCGGAAATGCGAGCGAGTAGAACGCCTGCTCCGAGTTGGCTTCGATCCGTCTGAACCGCAGGCCTCCAAAAGAAATTCGATTAGCTCTCAACGAGGCGACTTGGACAGAATGCAAATCGCCGGAGAATGATTGGTGCTCCTCCGGAGCGAGCTGCACTCTTCCCCAGATTGAGCCGAAAGCAGAAGACCAATATTCGACCTGCTCAGCTAGTTCCACATCGGAGGTGCGAGCGACAAGTATTTCGGTCGAGCTGGGTTGTTTCGACATTGACGGCCACGACTTGATCATGCGCCCCCAATATGCCAACGGCGGAGAAAACACGCAACTGGGGGTGTATGGTAGCGCCAGGAACAAAGCAGAGTGAGCCATATCGCAAACCCAACTCGCGAAAACCTGTCAAAGAGACGCCAAACCGCTGGGCCTCGTGGCCGGGCGATCCAACAGGGCAAAGGCGAGAGTTGACCCCGTATGAAGTGCGTCATGCCGGAAGAGGTCGGCTTTTGTCCAACACGGCTTGCCCGACTGGGTGAAGTGATCAAGGAGCAAGTTGAGGGCGGGATAATTCCCGGCGCAGTCGTGCTATTGGCGCGTTTTGGGAAGCCGGTCATCTTCGAACCATTCGGATATTGCGATCCGGCCAGGGAAGTCCCGATGCGGCTGGATTCCCTGTTTCGGCTGGCTTCGCTCACAAAGCCGATCACTTCGGTCGCGGCAATGATCCTTGTCGAACGCGGCATGCTCTCGCTCGACGAACCTGTCGCGCGTTACCTGCCGGAATTCGACGGCCTCTGCTGTGGTTCGAGCGCCGCCACCCCGCCGATCAAGGTTCACGACCTGCTTCGGCACACTTCAGGCTTCACATACGGCGATTTCGGGACTAGCCCTGTCCACGAAAGCTATCGCCACCTCAACGTGTTGGACCCGCAGCAGACCTCGGGCGATCTAGTTGAGAAACTTGCGCGGATAGATCTCCTCTACGTTCCTGGAAGCACTTTCGAGTATGGCATGTCGACGGACGTGCTCGGGCTGATCATTGAACGCCTTTTAGCCCGCGACCTTCAGGAGGCCTTACATGATCTTGTGTTCGCTCCTCTGGGATTAGACGATACCGGTTTCTTACTTTCCAGCACGTCGCAATCACGCCTTGCCCAGCCCTTTCGAGCCAAGGCATCCGGTCGAATGCCGTGGATGCCCGCATTCTGGGAGAGCAACGTATCACCATCTTGGTACTCCGGCGGAGGCGGCCTGCTGTCAAGTGCTCACAATTATTACGAGTTCCTTCAAACGCTTCTGGATGACCTTGTTCATGATCGAGGCGTTCTCCTGAGTCGTGCCACGGCGAGCTGGATGGTTGCAAACCATCTACCGGAGCAGGTGAACTTTGGAGCGTACATGCCAAGTCTCGGCGCGTTGGCTCCTCTCCCGGAGCTGGGTCAAGGATTCGGTCTGGGCTTTCTGATTAGAATTCATCGCGGTCTAAACTCGCTTCCAGGATCCGTCGGCGACTTCTCATGGGCCGGGATATCAGGAACATATGCATGGGTGGATCCAGCCGAAGAGATGGTCTGCGTCTTCATGATGCAGGCTCCCGATCAACGCCATCACTGTCGGCGGCTCCTTCGTCAACTCGTTTATCAGGCACTGCGCGGTGGAAAGAGCCACTAGGAGAACATGGATTATGTCTCGATTTGGTATCGCAATCGCAGTTCTGTCTGCGCAGTTGGCCTCGGCTGCTGTTTTCGCGGCTGAGCCCGGAGTATCAGCAAACCAAATCAAAGTGGGGCAAACGACATCTTATAGCGGCCCAGCGTCTCAATACGGACTCATAGGCAAAGTGCAAGACGCGTACTTTAAGATGCTGAACGAGAAAGGAGGAATCAATGGGAGGAAGATCGAGCTCCTGTCCAGAGACGACGCCTATTCGCCGCCCAAGTCGGTCGAGCAGCTGCGAAAATTGGTCGAAGACGATGAAATAGTGTTCATGTTCAACAGTTTTGGAGGACCAACGAACGCTGCTCAGGCCAAATATCTCAACAGGCAGAAGATACCCCAGTTATTCGTTGCGACAGGAGCGCACTATTGGGGAGACGTGAAGGAATATCCCTGGAGTATGGGGTGGCAACCAAGCTTTCGGTCTGAAGCGCGGGCCTTCGCGCGGGACGCGATCGACAAGAACCCATCTGCACGCATTGCGGTGCTCTATCAAAACGATGACTTCGGTAAAGACTATCTGCTTGGGGTCAAGGACGTACTGGACAAGCAGACTTCGGCAAAACTGATCTCGGAATTCAGCTATGAGACGAGCGCCCCCACGATTGAATCCCAATTTGTGAATGTGAGGGCGGCCACCCCCGATGTGGTGATACTCGCAGCCATTCCAAAATTTGCCGCGCAGTTCGTTCGCAAGCTCGTCGAGATGAATTGGTCACCCACTGTTTATGTAGCCGGAGGCGCCGCTTTGGTTCCCATAACAACGGAAACAGTGAAGGGCAGGAGCGATCTCTCCCTGTATACCGCAACCTTTTTCAAGGATTGGAACGATCCCAAATGGAGGGATGACCCTTCGCTCGCCGAGTACTTCGATTTCATGCGAAAGCATATGCCGGGAGTGCAGGACAACGATTTCGCTCCCGTTTACGGCTATTCGGTCGCTCAAACTCTAGTCGACGTACTCGCACGTTGCGGAGATAACCTCAGCAGGGGGAACATCATGAAGCAGGCGTCAGACATAAGGGACTTGGCCCTACCCCTGCTCGCGCCTGGTATCGTTTTAAAAACCGCTCTTGACGATCATTTCCCAATTGAGCAGATTCAGCTCGGCAAATGGGACGGCTCAACCTGGAAACCGGCGGGAGCACTGATCTCCGTGAGGTAGCCGCGCCGCTGCATCCACACCATAGAAGATCCAATTAGGGTAGGGTAAATGCCAACTGTCGCCGTGCTGGGGTGCGGGTTGATCGGTTCGAGCTGGATTGCCGCGTTCTCGACGCAATGCCAGACGGTCAAAGCGTGGGATCCGCAACATTCCGTCATTCAACCTGATGCCTCAAGTCCAATCCAATGGTGCGACACGCCTGAAGATGCTGTGAAGGGCGCCGATTTTGTTCAGGAAAGCGTGCCCGAGGATCTCGCTGTTAAACGAGAGTTGTACGCAAGGCTTTCCAAAAAGCTTGCATCACATGCGATCGTTGCCTCTTCTTCGTCGGCGTTGCTGCCGTCCGACCTCCAGGCGGGATTAAGCTTCGCCGAGCGGGTTCTCGTTGGGCATCCCTTTAATCCTCCTCATCTGATCCCGCTGGTCGAAGTGGTCGGCGGCCGCGATACCGCTCCTTCGGTGCTTGAGGAGGCCATTCGATTTTACAAGGCAATCGGCAAGCATCCGATTAGGTTGAACGTCGAGCGAAAAGGTCATCTCGCAAATCGCTTGCAGGCAGCGGTATGGCGCGAGGCGGTGGACGCTGTCGCGACAGGCCAGGCGACCGTGCAGGATGTTGACGCGGCTGTCACTTGCGCATTGGGTCCGCGATGGGCTCTCCTGGGGCCCTTTGCAACGTTCCACTTAGGCGGTGGCTCAGGCGGTCTAGCTCACTTCATTGACCATCTCGGGCCTGTATTTGAAGACCTTTGGGACGATGCTAAGCGTCCCGCTATGACGTCCGAGCTCAAGCGTGAATTAATTGATAGCACCCAAAAGCAAATGGGCGGCCGATCAGTCGATGAATTGACGCAACTTCGCAATGATCGCCTCAAATCTATTTTGATGATTGCGGCACTCCAATTCTCGCCCGAAGCAAGAGCATCGACTGCGGAGATATTGAACCCGTGAGATGCCGCCGAGATTATTCTTCCGGTGCCGAACAGTTGGGAATGAACGAGCGATTGGGCATGCAAGTGCGCGACCGCGAAGATGAATTGTAGGTTCGTCGTCCTTCCCGCCGTGTTGCGTTCGGCCTGCCCAAGTCAAGCTGGGGTGCGAGAGTTGGCTTTGGATCTTTGCCTGGTCGAGTTGCTTGGTGCGTCACATTTGACGCAGCCATCAGATGATCGACGGCGCGAAGGAGATCGTGGCAGCGCGCGCGGCAAGTCCGGATCTGATCTTCTGGGAGCGCTTGGTTGCTAGTGTCTAAGCTCGCCTGCCTTCAACGGGGCGATGCGACAACCGGCGTGGAATCTTAGTTCGCACTCTAGAGGTGCTGCACCTGGTCGGTTGAGGCCTCGCGCTGAGGCACGGTAGCTTTGCTGCACATGGGCTCGTCTCTCCGCGCGATGGCGCACGTCACTGATAAGCTGAGCAATGTCCGGTCTAGGCAACCAAGTGGTGCAGCTGACGATAACACCGGCGGCGCCTTTTTCCTATAATGCTATGACAGAGAGGAGGAGACCTGATGGAGAAGTTGTCAGAGGAGTTCTGGCGCAACATCCGCCCGCTCTCTAACGTATTCAAACCCGACGCTAAACCGGAGGTGCATATCGCCAACGCGGCCACGGGAGACCGGCGTTACTATATTCCGACCACCGAGACCGTCCCGTCGCGGCCGCTGTGGATTTCGCCCTCCCAGAATAGATGGACCGACGTGCTGCGCGCCGACGGACCCGGACTGGTCAACCGCCACTACCACCCGCACGAGGTGTTCGCGTTTACCTTGTCCGGCAAGTGGAGTTATCTGGAGCATGACTGGGTCGCCACGGCCGGCGACTTCGTTTACGAAACCCCCGGCGAGAGCCACACGTTGGTGGCACTCCACCATCCCGATCCGATGCTAGTGCACTTCAACGTTAAGGGGCCACTGATCTGGCTGGACGAACAGGGCCAGTCGGTCGGTCATTTCGACGTGCATGACTATATCGCGCTGGCGCGGGCACATTACGAGAAGGTTGGCATCGGCGCGGCGTATGTCGATACTTTGTTCCGCTGACGCCGGCACTTGCCATTGTCGACCGCCTCGTTGCAGTGCGCTATCGCTCAGGCGACGTTTCCTTGCTGATGAGGCGGCTCATCGCCAATTGCCTACGGACGGACTTACACTCCTCGTAGCGTTGAGCAAAGGTCGGCCGGCCGGCCGAGTCGCGTTGGCAGGACACAGTATGGGAGCCTGGCTGGTGATGGGGGCGTTGCGTCAGCTCCGTCTGCAGCGTCGCGACGATGTCATCGCTTCGCTGAATGTCGGCCTCGCAGCACCAGATATCGACGTGGATGTCTTCAAATCGCAGGCTTCGATTGTTGGACGCCTCTCGCCGGCGATGACAGTTCTTGTTTCGCCCAATGGTCGAGCTCTCGCGGCGTCCAGCCAGATCGCGGGAGGTCGTCCTCGGCTCGGCGCTGCGCGGAAACGATCCCGAAACCCAAAACCTGACGCATGAATTGGGAGTGAGGATCGTCGACATCTCGGAGATGCCTGCTAGTACCGGCATGAACCACGACTGCTTTCTCGCCTTTGCGGCACATGATTGAATGTCCGCGATGGTGGCGAGCTCGCCGCGACGAAGAAGTCCGGAATTCACGTTCTCGACTCTGCTGGCCACGCGTTCATTGCTCCTTTTGGCGGCGCGTCGTCTGCAGCGGCGGAAGCTAGATGATGGCATGTTGCCGCCTCACATCGGACAATACGAACGCGCGTTAGAACTTGGAAACGCGTCGTTGGACCGCCGGTCGGGAGGCCGACGCTCCAGCACGCCTGATCAAACGAAAGCCACAACAAAAGGGGAGTTGCCTTGGAAACGATTGGCCGTGATTTGAGCTAAATGCAGAAAATCCGTTGAACGGAGAACGACTCGCTCGGTCGAACCCAGTTCATGGGGGAAATCTCCTTGTTGAACGGCGGCGTATGGTCGATGCCCATGCGCGCAGCTCGCGCTACACGTGCCCTAGCCGCGCTTGCAGCTCCTGGAATTGATGTCTCAGATTCCCGAGATGTCGGACATCATCATAACGGTGCTCGCGGCACGTCGCCGACGTCAGCTCGAGACGCAGTTCGGCACTTTGGTCTTGATAGGCGAGGGCGACCATCGCGACATCAGGCGCGTCGCTGTACGATCGCGGGCATTCCTTCGACCGTTCATACGCAAACAGCATCGCGGACTGAAGGAATAGCTAAACAGGCTCGGGGGAGGGTGCTTTCCCACCGGCAAATGCCTCGGAAAGGACGAGCATGGGCTGGCAACCGCCATTCTGACAGAGAGAAATTCTGTAACGATCTCAATGGGCCAAAAGCGACAAAAATGTCAGAATGGCATTTGAAAACACTGCAAGATTTCCCGACTTCCAAGCTGAATACGAGGTTCGATTCCTTCACCCGATCCAATCGCGTTCAAACATCGACAGATTGCGAGCGTCGATATCGGTTGTTGTGCCACGCTACCAGCCCATAATTCCTGTTTCGAAGACCATTCGGCAACCCCGGAATAATCGAAAATCGGCACCGGTAGTTGCGTGAACCCTGCGACTGCCTCCCCACAACCGGCCACAACCGGGTGGCTGCGAGCATCGTTCTCCGTGAGAGAGTCGCAACGAAATCGCAACGAATTGGGTGAAATGACCGTGAACAAAACGTACCCTGCGCGCCTGCCTTGATCGGCATCACATTCTTGGGACTTGAGCAAGTGGCCGATCCGATCAGCCCAATGCTACACGGGCGTGCTAGCCACTCCGATGCCAAGCGGCGCAACGAAGGACCATGATCGTGCGACGAATGCCCATTTTCCGGCGGCTAAGCCCCAGCTTGCGATAGGCAGGTCATTGATTGTACTAGACCTGAGGTTGTCTCTTAATCAGCGGCTCCGTCCGAATCGTAAATTTTATGTCGACGCACGGGCGTGCGTGGACAGCGTAAGAACGGCGTCTCCTGGCGGGCTAGCAAGGCGCGACGTCGGGAGTTAAGCTGCCCTCCTGTAAGAGAACAGCGCCTCCACAATAGTGGGTTTAGCCATGTAGCGGTCTCCCGCTACCAACGTTCCCCTGTCCAGACCGGAGACATAGGTAAAGCTCGTACCTAAGACATGGGTGACAACCTCGTGCCGATCGGGTTGTCGGGCTGTTGCAAGGTCATTTACTCCAAAGTCGATCCCGTTGATCCCGGGTG
>NZ_JADPKQ010000150.1:0-13313 GCF_023074015.1 Bradyrhizobium sp. 142 | reverse complement strand
AACCGGCGCGTCGACACGTTGATCAGCATCAGGTTCATCGCCCAGCGACCGAGCCAGTCCTCCTGCGCCGCCGTTTCCCAGCTCGGGATCGTGACCTCGTGGCCTTCAACGTCCCGGACCCGCGGGCGTTCGACCTCGATCTTGCCGCCGTGGAAGCCGATCCGTCCCCGCGTTCGGCCCCAACGGTGCGCCCGCCGCGCCGTGTCACGACCGTGCCGCGGCCCGCAGGCCGCCGTGACATCCGCCTCCATCATCGTGCCGAGCGCCTCGATCCCTGCCGCAAGGCAGAACCGATCGAAGCTCGCCCGCACTTCTGCATACGCTTCGTCCACAGCTCCGGTCGCCGGCGAACCAGCCGGTGTGATATCTCTTGTCATGGCGTTGCTCTCCTTTGTGGAATCAGCACCCGAGCCTACCGGCTCAAGGTGGGCAACGCCGACCTCTTCAGAAATTCAACAGAACCCGGGACATCCCCGCGGGTCACTTCTGTAGGGCGGCAGCGCCACCGCAGCGGGCGGTGCTTGCATTGCGCGATATCGTGCACCGATCGTTGCGGACAACGTGATTTGGTCCGCGCAATCGGAATACGCTGCGCTGTCGCGATTGCTTGTATTGCGGTTGTGGCTCACCAAGCGTCCCACGTCCTCGAGTTAACGCATTTAGTCTTGAGCGAATATAGGTCGCAGGTCCAGGCAGACGTTGACGAGCACTCAATGCGAGGCGCTTTCGCATCGACACGCAAGACCGATCCGCTGCATGGATCTTCCGAGCTTTTTTGCTTCAACGCGTCGCGCAAAGCTCCTGGTCAGGAGTCCGGCCGATCGCGCACTCAATGCGTTCGCGCATAGCTGGATCGATATCTTTGGCGCCGAGCAACTTTGGCGCCGGCGGCTCTTGCATTTGAAGAGCTGGTCTATCCCAGCTAGCGCAACTGCAGAGCCCCAGAGTGGCGAAGAGAGCCGAGCACGAAAGCAGACAAAATGAACCCAAGCGCCACCGCACTGCCTTACGAGGTGAATTCATGCGGTCCTTCTTAGATTGACTGCTGCGCCTGTGAATCGGCTGCAAGGAGCGTGTTGCTGAGTTCCTCGGACGGGGCGTCGTCGTCCTTTGCAGCTGCGAGTGTAATGGATCCAACAGGCTGGATTGTGAAGTCCGAGGCAAGGTCCTGATAGGATAGAACAGCAAGATCGATCCCATTACGGGTGAGAAAGCCGCGGACAAAGCGTCGAATATCCATCGAAGCAAGGATAACGGGCTTGATCTGCCCCCGAACTACGTTCGAATGGATCTGACGCATTTTTGAGAGCAGCGCCTCGCTTTGCTCATCGCTCAAAACCAGGTAGGGTCCTTTGGCAGTCTCTCGAACCGCGCTGCGCACGATATCCTCGGTTTGACGTTCGATGATAAAGACCGGCACGACGCGGTGTGCGTTGGCATACCGGTGGCAGATTTGCCGTCTCAGACCGGAGCGAACATGTTCCGTGAGCAAGACGACGTTTTGTTCACGTCCGCTCCATTCGGCCAATGCTTCCAAGACCAGCCGTGTGTTCCGGATCGGAATACCCTCCTCCAGGAGGCGCCGCAAGACGTCGGCTACTTTAGGGATCGGCGTCGTACGCAACACCTCCTTGACCAGATCGGAATATTCCGTCTCCATGCGGGCCAGCAACTGGCGCGTCTCCTGGATACCCACCAAGCACTGTGCATAGCGGGTCAACACCGAATGGACGCGCAAGGCCAGGATTTCAATGGGACGGTGGTGCCCGATGCCGGCTGCTTTGAGAGCCGGTGCATTGCTCTGTTCAATCCAGATTTGATCCGTCTCCCGGTCATGCCGAAACGGGATGCCACTCAATTCAATGTTGGCCGGATCGTCGTGCAGTGCGAGCTGCGTTGGATCAATTAACTCCTGCTCGACGGGCACGCCCTCGACATCCACCCTGTACTGCAAGTCTGGCAAGCGCTCGTCGACCTCGATGGGGATGCGCGGAATTGTGATGCCGAGATCAGACGAGATCAGTCCCGAAATGCGTGCAATGTGCTGTTGCAATTCTTCTTTGTCGATCGCCCGTGTCAGACTTGACGCAAGGAACAACGCGACGGGAAGCGCCTCCGCAGGCACGATTTCCTTGTTAGACTGTGTGGGAGCCGGGCGAGAGACATCAGCGCTTTTCTTGCCGCTTTGGACCCCACCGTCGGCAAAGCTCGCTGCCGCAAAGACTGCAGCCAAGACGAGAAAGACAGGGAGCGGAAAACCCGGAATAGCCCCCATTACAACCAGGACGCAGGCAGATAGCCGCAATGCGTGCGAATTTGCTGTGAGCTGGTTAACGATGTCGGTCCCAAGATTGAGCCTTACGACCCCATTTACACGAGTGATGATCGTCGCAGCTGTAATCGAGAGCAGCAGCGAGGGAATTTGTGAGATTAACGCGTCACCTATGGTCAGCAGGGTATATTGATGCAGCGCCGCCTGGAAAGACATTCCCTTGGAGAGCAGGCCGATGGTGATCCCGCCCAGCATGTTGACGCAGATAACCACCAATCCTGCGATGGCGTCGCCCTTCACGAATTTCATGGCGCCATCCATAGCCCCGTAAAGCTGGCTTTCTTTCTCCAATGTAGCGCGCCGGCTGCGGGCTTCGTTCTGATCGATATGGCCATTGCGCAATTCCGCATCGATTCCCATCTGCTTGCCTGGCAGAGCATCGAGCGTGAACCGCGCCGCCACCTCCGCCACGCGTTCAGCCCCCTTGGCCACGACGATGAACTGCACCATGGTCACGACTAAAAATATGACAATGCCGACGACGATATTTCCCGATATGACGAAATCACCGAACGTGCGAATGATGCTGCCCGCATCCCCCTCAGCCAAGATCAGCCGCGTCGTTGAGACGGTGAGCGCCAGACGGAATACCGTGGAAATCAGAATGACGCCTGGCAAGGACGAGAAATCAAGTGGAGTGCTAATATAGAGAGCGACCATCAGCAGCAATATGGCGAAGCCCAGATTGAAGCCGACGAGCGTATCGATCGCCACTATCGGGATCGGCATGATCATCATGCCGACCGTCAGAAGCAGCATCAACGCGACCATCAAATCGGAGCTGGCCGACGCGCGCGCAATGATCTTACGCAGGACGCTGGTCATGGGGACCTTCCGATCGTTGATTGATCAGGCCAGTGCTGTCACGCAACGAGACATAGCGTTGGAAAGCGGCGAGCGCCTCGTCTATGAGGCCGGCCCGTCGCAGGGCGTGGCTACGCAACAGCATCAAAGAGATACGCGCCGAGGGTTCGTCATCAAGTGTGTTCAGTCTATCTAGGACCTGCAACGCCTCACCTCCGAGGCCTTCCGAGATGAGGGCATAGGCGAGAAGCCGTAATAGATCGACATCTCGCGAGTAGTTGCCGACGATGAGTCGCAAGAGAGACACGCATTCTGCGCTCTGCCCACATGCAAGGTGAAGATAGGAAAGTGTACAGAGCAAATCGCGCTCCTGCCCGGAACTCAGTGAGACGTTATCGGATTCGGAAAGGTTGGTCGTCCGTTGCGCTCCATCGGAGTTGAACATTGTTAGGCTTCGATCAAGCTATTCCGATTCTGGCGGAGCAGCGCTAGCCAGTGCAGTCCCTGCCGTAGGACGACGATACCGTCCCGCGCCATCGAATCCGCAGGCGCGGCCGCCAGCTTATGGACGAGACGTTCCAGAACAATGCTATACCGCTCTGCCCGCAGCATGTCCGGATGACGTAGCCTTGGCGTGACGAAGGAGAGTAGATCGTGCGCGATATCGCGCCCGTAGAGCGATGCCACCCCAGCGGGTTGCTCGATCTCATAAATGCGACTGCGCATCTCGTTGAGACTGACACGCCCGACTGCATCAATATCTTTGGCCTCCGATGCGGCTTCGATCGCTACATCCAGCGACATATAAGGCGTGTTCAGCTCGTCCCAGATCGACGCACGCTCCTTCTCGCCATTTGCACGAGCACCGTCCGCCTCACCTTTATTGGGTTGGATGGTCGGCCCTATCACTGGTTCATGATGGTCCTCGCTGAGTCTCTGCGAAGCAGTGCCAGGCCCGACATCGTAGCGGGACAGCTTTGACATGACGATCTCCTTATCCTTCCTTCGGGCCCGGAAAGCCTAATACGCAATGGCAGCAAAGCGGCCATTGCGGCTTAGCAGCACACGCCCATCCTCGATTCGAGTGACCGCCCATCCGTCGGCCAAGAGAGCGCCGACGAAATACTTCTGCCCACCGACAAGCAGATAGGGCTGGGGTCCGCGCGAAACAGCTTCGATCGCGATTGAGGATGGCTGCTTTTCCTCCTTGACGATCACTCCGTTCACCAGTGTCACCGCACCGTATGTACGACCATCGAACCATTGCTGGAGCTCCTGCCATTTCGCAACGGTTGCAGGCGTGACTTTTCCCTCAGCGCTAACAAAACCCGGCCCCGAACCAACCCTGATATCGAGCAGGCCCGCCTTATCAATTTCCTGTTTCAGCACTTCGGCCGCAGCCTGAGCTCGCCGATCGTCAGGCCGGTTCATACCCAGCTTGGGTACAAGCTCTGCGGCAGGCGGAGCAATGCCGGTCGGTGCACTTCCGCTGGCTTTGAAGAAAATCGTCGAGAGACTGCCTACGCCAAGAAAGCTGAGGAGCACGAGGGCGAGAGCTGAGATCCAAACGCGCGAGAGGCTGATCGACCGAGCCTCAACTGCATTCTGCATCGACCAGCGAATAGACATGGCGCCCGCACGAATGACGGCAGGAAGAAAAAGAACAACACGTTCACCTGCGGCAATATCCCCTTCGCTCTCTGGGGTGCTTACGGCTGCAAGAGCCTCAAGCTCGATTGAATTGCCAACGAGGGTGACACGTAGGTGATGCGGCTCAAGCCCTTGTTCGACGAAAACCATATCCGCGTCGAGGCCGCTACCGATAAGGCTCGTTCCGACAGCAGCCTTCCCGCTTAGCCCGGCATAAGGTCCCGACAGTACCTCGAAATGTAAGGAGGCGGCCTCATTCACGGACAATTCTCCGAACTATGAGGAGCACGGCAGGGCGATTGGTCGCACGACTCATTCCTAGGCCGCACCACTATGACGGGAAAGGCGGAGCGACGATTCGCCCCGCCTTTCACCGTTATCCGTTGACGCGCTCGCTGGCCGCCTTCCTCTCACTCGAGAGCTCGGTCGTCAGTGCACGCAACCGTATGTCCTGCACCATGGCCTGCTGGTTAACCGCCTTCAATTCGTCGATCAGTTTCTCGAAAGTACCCGTCCCACCAACGTTATCGGTCGCCGAGCTACCGACGCTGGAACTCGAGGACTTGCTATCAGTCTTGCTATCAGTCTTGCTATTTGCCTTGCTATCATGGGAGTCGTGGACACCACCAGTAGAAGAGCTAGTAGAACTTGCTTTGGCCATATCGCTTCACCTTCCGTTTTTTTGCTGCCATCAATGGCAACACTCCACTGACGTCGAAGAACCGGCGTCAGGTATCCTCTTCTGTTTCAGCTATAGCTTCGCGAAGATTTGACATGTTTCGCTCCATCGCCTGCATCGCGACGTTGGCAAGAACCGAACCGAAAGCCGATTCGAACTTCTGACGATCAGCTACCGACTGCGAGCTGCCACTGTCAGAATTGGTATGGATCACGCCTTCGATTGCTCCGGCCATCTGGTGCCTCTCACTTCAGTTCCGCCAAAACGGTGGTATCACCACCGAGCGATTCACATTGCTCACGCTACTGGGATTAGCTGTCGAGAAGCTGACGAGAATGAGAACAACCTCACTATCGTCAAGTGAACCCAGCTGAGAGCGCGCATTCGCAGGTACATGCCGCGACTGCCACCGCGCGAATTTCTCGGCCCCACTTTCAATCTCTACATAATGCCGACGAGCGCCAGATCGCGGCGCCGGCCCAACGCACCTCATCACATTGCTCGATCAGCAATGGTGTGATGGCAAGTCAGAGGCAAAACCGCGCGCAGTTGGAAATGCTACCGCGGGAATCGGTGGTGATGTTGTTTCGTGGCCCCACAGCGATCGTCACTCGGGACTGACGACCGCAGGCACCTGCTTTGCGAAAGCGTCAGAGCAGCGTCGTGCCTGCACATGCTCTGAGCCGGAGATGAGTTTCATGAGCACGATGACGCCTCTCCGGGATGTTAAGACGACCGACATTGGCTCGTCCTGCTCCGTCTAAAAGTCGTCAGCTTCTCGAAAGCTCGCCCCCTTAACGTGAAAGCCTCGATCTTACGATGTCGATGCCAAGTATTTACCGCAATGGAATGGAAATGAACCTAATGCAGCTCAACAGCGTTTCGCTGCCCGCCAGTGCAGATCCAGCTCTGTTCGGGCTTGTTCCGGGGGCTTCGTCGGCCTTGGGATCATCCGCGCAGACCCCCGGCCAGATTCGGGAAGGCGAACCTTCGATGTTCGAGGCGATGGTGTCCATCTGCTCGCGGGAAGAGAAATCCGACGTTCCCTCCACGCCACCGGATCTGCTGCAATCAGAGCGACAGATCCCGCAGGATTCGCTGGACCAGTTGTCAGCGCACTCGAAGGCGGCGATCGAGGCGGTGATGAAGGATCCGGTTTTTTCTTCCTCGGTCGATTCCTCCTCGGTCGATTCCTCTTCGGTCGATTCCTCTTCGGTCGACACCCCTGGTGCAGACGCATCGTCGACGGCTGCTCCATCGCCTGACGTACCGAGCACTCCAATGCCAAGCTCTAGGATCACGTGGAACGGCGGCACGCTCACCAATGCCGAGTTGCAGATCGTGGCAGTGCTGAACCGGCACAAGGACCAATGCCCACTCAGCTGGGACTCGCTGGCAGCCAAGGCCAGCGATCCGTCGACGCCCCCGGATCTGAAGGAGGCGATCGAAGGATTGCGACGCGATCCAGAGCTCTTCTATGCGATTGGCTCCCAAGGGGACGGCCGCTGCGGCGGCAAGATCAAGGCCAAGGATCTGTCAGAGTTTTCCGCCAGCCATTCGCAGGTTGCTACATTCCAGGAGCAGCAAGCGCAAAGCTACGAGCAGAACTATATTCCATCCGACGGCACCTCGAATGGACAAGCATCGGTCATGACGTTGAATGATGCATTGCGCGAGCTTTACAAGTATTCTGACTACCTGCCCAAGAATTTGAGCCTGGACGATTTCAAGCGGATCGTCGACGGCAAAGCCGACATCGGTAAGTGTCCGCCTCAGCTGATCGCGGCGGCTCAACACTTCCTCGAGCACCCGGACGCCTGGAAGCAGTTGTGCGGTGGTGCGACTGATAAACTCCACAAGGAAGACTTCTTGCAAGTCGCCTCCTCGTCGATGAATTCCACGCAAAGCGAGCTGAACACGCTCGACACGATCAACAAGAATCAGAACGCCTTCTTCGGGGACGGTGACCTGACACGACACAAGTTGGCGAGTATGGTCGAGGACAAAACTCTCGACCCGAAGATACGAGAAGCGGCATCGCAACTGCTCTCGGACCCGATCTTGTTCCGTTTGCTAAACAATTCGATTACGGGCTACAAGACCCATCAGGAGTTCTTCGATTTAGGCGGCGGGCACACGGTCGACTCCGGTAATATCAGCAACAACGACTTCAGGCACTTCTATAGCAACATGTCACCTGCGAACCATACCGTTCAGCAGATCAAGACCCATGTCCCCAAGACCGCCGCTGAACAAAATGCAGTCACAGACATGTTGATGGGGGTATCCGACCAACCCGATGTCGCGTCTCCGAAGAAGAATGGCGGGGTCCTCATGCATGCGGTCGATGACGTAGCCAAGGTGGGCTCGAAGGTGCTCGACTGGGAGGCCACGGCAGTAGGCCTGCTCGGCGTCATTCCGGGACTGGGCGAGTTGGCCGATGGCATATCGATGGTGCTCGAGCTCGAGTCGCAAGCATTGAGCCTTCTGCATACGGGCATTAGCGGAGGTGATATGAAACAGGCTCTGAAAGAGGTTGGCCTTAATCTTGCGGGGCAGGCCATTAGCTTTGTCGCTGGGCCCGAGGTCAAATTCGCGCTGCGCGAGGGCCTCGCAAAGGAGATGCTCGAACAGACCGTGCAGTTCGGCCTCGATACGGCGATCTCGAAAGTGCAGTCCTATGCCGAGGACCATTTGGACGACCTGAAGGCACGCCTTACCGAGCCCATGCAGGCCGCAGGCGTTCCGAGTCAGGTCGCTACGCCGCCGTCGTCTCAGAAGGTGGCCTGAAAGGCCAGTTGCGGGTAAGGTGCGATTCGTATCTACCTTTTCAGGGACGGACGCTTGCAACTTCTGCGCCGCTCGACAGTACGGCCTCGAGAAAGTCGGTATGTGCCACGTCATCAGGGCGAAGCCGCCGCTCGGCAAGCGGCGGAAGAACGCGCGCTGCACTCGAGGCGCACCCCACGCGCGATGAAAGTCGCCTGTAAAAGCCGCCGAGCGCGGTGTCTGTACGGCCCACGGTTACGGCAGCAAGGCGCAGAAGTGCCGCCGCCCTACCGCCGGATCCGCGCGTTCGGGACGAGAGCATTCTGCCGCCGGAGACCTTGTCGTTCGGCGCCAGTCCCAGCCAGGAGGTAAAATGCTTTGCACTTGGCCACGAGGAGAGGTCGTCGCCCCATTCAGCGATCAGCTTCAGCGAGAGGTAAGGACCGAGGCCGTCGAGCGTGGTGATGTCCTTTCCGAGCAACGGAACAGCGCCACGGGGACGTTCGTAAGCTAGAGCGTTCGCCTGATCGGTTCGATTCCGACGCGCCTTCAACACGGCTTCGATCCGGGGCGTCGCAGACAGATGCTTTCTCGTGGTAGGCGTCCTAAAGCGCAAGTGCCTGCTCGAGCGCAAACAGACGCTCGGCGCGATAGCTTCCGGTGAGCGCCTTCACGATCGTCTCCGCACTAGCGTGGCAACTGTAATGGCGCAAGCACGCCAGCGCCTCAGGATCGCGCGGATGAGGCGCAGCCGGTGGCGCCGGTGATGTCGGCGAGACCTGGTGGAGTTGAAGATTATCTCCGTCAAGGCCCTGTGCATATGCTTGATGTGGGAGGCCGCGTACCCAATCAGACGCTCGCGCTGGCGCACGTAGGCTCGCAGCTCCGCAATCTGTCCTTTGGGCCGAAAGCTGGCTCGCGACAGCCCAAACGAATGGAGCCGCTGCAGCCACTGCGCATCGGTGATATCGGGCTGCCTCGAGCATCGGCACCACTTCTGACTCAAAACACATCGGCCAACCGGTCCGGCCGGCGACGGCCGCGCCACCCTTCTTCTGCGATGGTAGGCGGGGTTGTTCTGGGTCCGATACGCGGTTGACGGACTAAACGACGCCTTGGCGGCGGCCACTGGCGGGCTGACGGTACTTCGTGTAGAGCCCTCTGTCGTTGCCGCCCGTGATGCAAGAAGTCTCTGACGTTCGGCGTGTGGACGATGCGGTTTTCTGTCAGGCCTTCCTTTACGGCGTCCTCAGAAGCCGCTGGCTGGTATGGTGATCCGCGGATCAAGTCCAATTCTCATCTCCGAGCACCTCGGCTCTTCAGCTCTAACTGGTTTTCCTGATCCAGATCTGTTCGATCGTTCCGCCCATTAGGGTCGTCCCCTTCTCACACCCTTCACCAACGTCAGGCTATTTCGTGCTGCATTCGTCATGATGCCGTCACTGCCTGCGCTGGGTTCCGATAATCCACCTTCCGGGTGGCCATGGCCCAAATCGTCCGAGCCATCTTGGCCGCGAAGGCGATCGCCACGAGCAGTGCGCGGCTTCCGCGAGAGCGCTTCGGCGAGCACAAGAGCTGCGTTTGCGCTCAGGTAATCTACCACTTCGCCGGCGGCCAGACCGTCGTCCGCCACTGATCCAGCAGAGCTGGCTCGAGACCGGAAGACGAGCCGCGGGCGTGGTAGTCGATGGCTCAGCTCCGGCTGCCTGTCTTCTCGACTCGGCTTCGGAAGGCGGAGCTTCCATGAGTTCGAGCACGGCGCGCCCCTTCCTACGCCAACCGCCGTTCAGGCGCTCGTCGAACGGCAGTGCCACGTAGTAGGCGACGTCATCCGGAGTCACTCTCGCGATCGCGTTGCGCGCCACGCGCCCACCCGAATATCCAGTCGACACTGCGTGCAGTTCGCTGCCTCGGACTGGGAGTGCCACCAGGTCGAGCAAGCCATCCAGCGCACGAGACGCTCGGGCGGCGGTGGAAGTCGCTTTCCTCGCGGCGAGCTCGACGCCTCGGCGGGTCCGAGTGCCCCGCATCATGTTCCCCTTGCGACGTGCCGCTTGCACCAGTCCAGCACCTCCTCGCCTCGTGCTGGGTGGATAACGTGGAAGCCTGCATCGCGCAACGCCTCGACGATACGCGGTCGAGCTGCCCAAAGGGGTCGGATTTTCCCTTTATGCGCTGGCGTCAGCTTACGGACAGCTAAGCTGTCTATCAAGCGGGTAAGGTCTAACGACCTGAAGCAATGCAAGACGTATGATCCAGGTGCAGTCGTCATGTACGGTCGAGTTAACAATTGGCCCGATATTCCGGCCGAAGAAAGATATCATCGGGCAGCCAACGCTGAGGAAGCGGGTGCCGAAAGCCAGGGCTTCGCCGATGCGTTCGCTAGAACGCGATTGCAGGAGTCTGCTGGCAGCTCACCTTCGCAACCGAGTTATTCCCTCGTTCGAAAACCTCCTGTGGTCGAGATCGACAGAGCTACCTTCAGGACAGAAGTGAGGACGTTTCATGGCGACGCAATCAACCGCATCGCCAACAATCCACACGAGTACTCGGAATTTGTATCCGCAAGAGCTAAGCGCACAGCAGAGGTCGCTAAGGAATACGGTATCAGAAGAGATTCAGAAGACGCCCGATATTACAGCTACCAATTAGGAAATGTGAGCGTCGGCCTCCAAAGAACGGAGGCCGGATTCAACATGACTGAGTTCGAAAGCGATAAGTGGCGAGAACAGTTCCCTGGACGAAGTGAAGTCACCTCAATTGTTGATTTTCAGGTTGCTCATCCGCTTGTCGCGAACGCCGGCGATATTCTGCTCGAACATCAGCTTCGGCAAGACGGCGAACGACCATTGGTGAACTGGCGTCCTGCTAATGCAGAAGCGAAGGCCCGCGCAGAGACAATGGGCTTCGTTGAAGTGGACGAGGACGACATGGTACTTGACCCCACTCAGTCCGCCCAGTGGACAAAAAACAGCCTCGGTGAATGGCAGCGCGCAACTAAATCTCAGCTTTATCTCTCCAAGGTCGATAGTGATACGGAGGTTGCAGCAGATTCCGAAGAGGATGGTGACTTTATGTAATGCCCAGATCCGCTGGCATTCATGTTTGGGCAGGCGGTGGAGCAAGGAGCGCCGGCAAACGGAGAGCTGCGGCAAAGGTCAAGCCTTAGCCGAGCGAAACCGACAATTCGACTGGATCCGCGAGGTGCTTTGTAACAAGGCACCAATGTTCACCATCAGACCCGTCCGAAGTGATTTCGCCGTTTGATGCGCCAATCTGAGGGAGATAGGGTGTCTCGGCCAATTCGGTCGAAGACACCAAATCAGGAGAGATGTCGAGCGAATTGAGCCACAGCAGCCATGCGCTCTGATCCTGGCGCTAAGCTCTGCGCAGCTGCCGCCGACCTTAAGGACGGACGTGTTGACCGGTGCGATGTGGCCCGTCCTGAACCGGCTTAATGCCAGATGCGATCTCGACAAGCTTGTGTGCGGCGGCTTCGGAGCCAAGCTAGCTTGATCGGCGGAAGTCTCATCAGGCTCGGACTGACTCGCTGCCGCCAAGCATCGTGGAATCGTCGCCGCTAAGAAGGCGGTTTGAGCGCCTGCGACCGGACACCTGCTTGCCAGAGGATGATCAGGATTGATGTCAGCAAATCCCTCAGCCAGGCGATCACGCGGCGGAGGTTGTGGCCGACGGCGGTGAGGATGACGTTGCTGGCGTCGCTCTCACGCCCCTTGGGATGGCAGCGGCCGAGGTGGCAGTCGCTCTTCATGTGGCCAATGATAGGCTCGATGGCTGAACGGCGACGGAGCTCGCGCTCGATGACGCCGAAAACGCCCCGTTTCTGCCCGGAGATGAAGACGCGGCGCGGTCTATCGGTGTTGCGGCCGCGATAGCCCTTGTCGACATAAGCGCGCTCGACCGCGCAGCTGGTTAGCGTTTCCGTCGCCTCGATGATGGTGCCGAGCGAGCGTCCGTCATAGCGATTGCCGGGCAGTGCGCGAGCGTGCACCACGAACTGGCCGCACGGCGCGCGGCCGTTGGTGGTGACGATCGAGGCCTTGACGCCGATCTATGGACCACGCCCGCATTGCAAGAGGAATCGACAAAGGGATGAAGCGGTTTGCGCCAATCTATCCGGCTTCAATTTGGGGCTGTTGCCCCGAGCCATCATGGATGTCCGCCCACTTCTGTCCTCAATAACTCGCCGGCCTCAAGAAGGGCCATGGAGTCGAACCAGGCTTCAGAAGTGTCGGTGGAACCGTTTCTCCATTCGTCCTTTCCGTCTCGCAAACCTCGGCGGGTTATTGTGCCTTCCTGATCGGACCTTGGATCTTCCTTTCCGGCCCTGTTTCTTATGCGGTGCGGCCCAAGAGGTTGGCGTCGTAGTCACGGCCCTTTGCGAGCATGCTCCAGGCCATGCGCGCGAGTTTTGCGGCCAGGGCAACAACCAAGACATTGGAGTGGAGCCGCTTGGACGCTGCCTCCAACCAGGCTCCGAAGCCATGCCGAGGCCAACTCTGACGCTGCAGAAGTACGGCTCTGGCGCCCTGAATGAACAGCGTTCGCAGGTACCGATTACCGCGCCTCGATATGCGCCCGAGAATGGTTCGATCGCCGGTCGAGATTTGCTTCGGTACCAGACCAAGCCATGCTGCAAAGTCCCGGCCCTTATGGAAGGCATCACCGGTTCCGATGGCGGCGACCATCGCGCTTGAGATGATCGGCCCGACGCCGGGCGCACTCATTAGGCGGCGACAGTGTGGATCTTGATCAGCGAGTTCGTTGATTTCTTTCGTCATTGACGCGACCCGTCGGTCGAGATGGCGCCAGTCCTCGGCCAAGTCTTGAATGAGCTGGATCACTCGAGGCGATAAGTTGTCTTTTGGCGCTGAGAGAATTTGAGGAAGTGCCAGTCGGAGCGCTGCCGCTCCTTGCCGGACTGGTAGCCCTCGCTCAAGCAAAAAGCCTCGGATTTGATTGATGACCGCGGTTCTTTGCGTCACCAATCGACTGCGAACTCTGTGCAGTGCCTGCAAGTCAAGTTGCTCGGCCGACTTCAATGGGACAAAGCGCATG
>NZ_JADPKQ010000249.1:0-13498 GCF_023074015.1 Bradyrhizobium sp. 142 | reverse complement strand
AGCCGGGATGGACGACACATACGCCGTTTCCGAATTTCGGTAAAGCGGAATATTTTTGTAGCGGCGGCTTGACGGCCCTCGCAGGTGTTTTGCCCGTCGGGATCGTGACTACCCGACATCTGCGTCAGGATTGGGAAGCTTAGACGTTCCGCATCGCGCGCCCGAACAGATCGATCAGACGGACGATCTCGTAGGCAACGACGAGCTGGCCTATCTATGCCGGTCCCGCCGGTGAGCGCCAGAACGCAAGTGCCTGCCCGCTCAGGCTCGCCCTCTCGAGCGCCGAGCCTGGGCCCACGCCACCGTCACGTCGTGCGGCGGCATGTCAATGCGCCTGATCGGCGTCAATTCACCGGATGCCGAGATGATCGCGGCTTCCTCGCGGCGACAGCGCGGGCACACAAAGCGGACCTCATGCGGGGATGCCGACCAGTTCGAACGTTTGACGTTGGCCGCCATCGGCCAGGCATCGCAATGCGAGCACGACACCAGAAACCGGCCCGGATCGAGCATACCCATTCCATTGGACTCCGCGTCCTGCCTGCCCTCCTCAAACGATTGCTTTATGTAAATCGTTCCGGTGCCCCGGCACCGTCAGCCGCCAGCGTTCCATCGCACGGGGACCCGTGCCCCGGACGCGCCGCTCAGTGCGCACCCTTGAGGGTACAGGACGTGGTGCAGGTGACGGTGTTGCCGTGGTCGCAAGCCTTGCAGGCGCTGACGCACTGGTTCATGTCGCGGGGATTGAAGGAGCTGTAGTTCCGCATCGGGCAGGACGCGGTCGAGCCGGTGATGTCCTGCTCCTGATTGCAGGCTGCCATCATCAGCCCGAGCACAAGAACCGCAAGAAGGCGCATGGGATTGCCCTGTAAGGAACGGCAAAGTTCAACGAGGTACGCTGCACCGCAACGAGTCCCGACATTCCCACTATGAGCAATCATGAAGCGCGACGCTCACATCCCAAAGGATGCGCGCCAAACATTAAGATCGGATTGCAGCCGGCCTCAGGCCGCGGCCTTGGTCGCGGCTTTGGCGGCGATCACCTGCCGCATGTCCGCAGCCAGCTGGCGATACTGCTCCCCGAGCCTCAGATAAAATTCGCGCTTTTTGCTGTCGGTGGCGAGCTTGGTAATCAGCTCGCATTCGGCGGTGAGCGTCTCGAACCGTTCCAGCCTGTCCTCAAGCTCTGTCATCGGCGTGTCCCCATCAAACGCCTCAAGGACACTCAACCTAAGCCCGGCAAATAGGTCACGGCAAACATCGTTATGGGGTAGAATAAATTTTTCCCGACGCAGACGTCTATTTGGCATCCAGCCGCCAGGCGCCGTCCCAATCGGCTGCCGGCGGATCGGCCTCGAACTGCGCGATGCGGGCGAGCAGCGTGCGCGAGGGACCGTCGCCGGGAAAGCTCTCCAGCGCTGCGTTGAACGCGATGCGTGCCTCGTCGAAGCGGCGCAAACGATAGGCGGCGAGGCCTGCGATATAGTGCGACCGCAGGCTCTCCTGCGCAGCACTGAGTGTACCTGTCTTGCCCATCACCTCGAAGATGGCCTGCGGCGCGCTCTGGCCCGCAACTGCGAGACGATCGATCTCGCGCAGTTCGAGACCTGCTTCGATCGCATCGGCTGTCGCCTGCGAGATCAGGATGCGGGTGCCGTAGATCTTGTTGACCAGCTCGAGGCGCGAGGCGAGGTTCACAGCGTCGCCCATCACCGTAAAACTCATCATCAGCTCGGAACCGATGCTGCCCGTCAAGACCTCGCCGGTCGCGATGCCGATGCGCAGGTCGCACGGCACCGGCATGGCGCGGATGCCGAGAAGGTCCGGCAACTGCTTCTGCAGCGCCGGCACCTGTTCGGCCATCTCGATCGCGGCAAGGCCGGCAAGAAGACCCTGCTCGCCCTCCTCGATGAAGGGTGGGCCCCAATACGACATGATGGCGTCACCGATATATTTGTCGATGATGCCACGATTGTTCCTGATCGGGCCGGACATCACCGTAAAATAGTGGTTCATCACCTTGACGAGGCCGCGCGGAGTCATGCCTTCGCTCATCGAGGTGAAGCCGCTCATGTCGCAGAACATGATGGTCATCACCCGGCGCTGGCCGTCGATGGCGACCTCCGGCCGGTCGATCAGCCCTTGCACCACCTTGGGATCGATGTAGCGGCCAAAGGTCTCGCGGATGCGCTCGTTGTGGCGCAGCTGCTCGATCATGCGGTTGAAGGCGGCGGCGAGCTCGCCGATCTCGTCCTGGGTCGACACCGGGATGGCCTTGTCGAAGCGGCCCGCCTCGACCTCGCGGGTGCCGGCGAGCAGCAGCCGCACCGGGCGCGTGATGCCGCTGGAGACCAACAGCGCAAAGACAAATCCGACGATCGCAGCGAGCAACGTCACGATGCCCGAAATGATCATCGCCTGGCGCTGGTGGCTGATCACCTGCGAGGTGCTGGCGAACACCTGCGCGAGCATGTCGCCGCGGATCGCATCGATCTTCTGATTGAACTGGTCGCGCAGCGCGTCGATATGCTCCAGCGTGCCGCGGGCCTCCGCCATCTGTCTGGTGTCGACCTGCTTGAGCAGCCTAGCGTGATCCTCGTTCAGGTCGCGGCGCAGATCGGTGACGGCGGTTTCGATCCGGATCTCGATCCGCGCCAGCGCGGCATTGTCGGAAGGCGTCCTCGGATCGTCGATGATCGCGTTGATGAGCTTGCGCGCGCCCTCGGCCTCCTCCTCGATCCTGCGGTCCGTTTCCTCGAATTCGCGAAGGCGCGCCGCATAGGCCTCTTCGTCCGATGGCGACTGCATCTTGGTCATGACCATGCGCCGCAGCGCCAGCGCGCGCTCCAGCGAGCGGATATTGGCGCGCGCCAGATGCCCGTAGGCCGGGATGTAGCGGTTGGTCAGCTCGTCAAGGAGGACCCCGACTTGGCTGGACATCACCATCGACAGGATCGAGGTGATCAGCATCAGGACGATCAATCCGAGGGCGATCCCGACGATCTTGCGCCGGATCGACTGGTTGAAAATCGGCATAGGTGCAGGGGCAAAGGCTGAAAGGACGGGCTCTGGGAACTCAATACACCGGATTTGGCCCCGGGAACTCGCAATCTGGCTGTTCGCGGCGCCCAGGGGCCGTCCGCAACCATCGCGCGAGCCCTATTCGTTAACGAAGGTTGAATTGCCGCTTCGTCCTCCGTTCCCGGGTTCCCGAGTTCCATCCGTATTTTGCCGCATTGTTGCGTGAGCGTAAGGAATGCGAGACGATGTCGCATCATCGTTTTCGATGTCGCTTTGATTCTCGAGCCGCATGTCGTCGCGGACTTGGTTTGTACTGGTTTCGCAGGGGGGACCACGCAATGAACCAGTGCCTACGCTCGCTCGCGTGTGTCATAGCCATGGCCGCTGTGGCGTTCCTTCCGACGGCGCTGGCAGCGAAGAGCAGTCACAAGTCACCAGCGTCGAAGAAGACGCATGAAGCAAAATCCGGCAAGCAGCGCCATGCAGCTGCGGCCAAGTCGCGCCACGGCAAACATGCCGACGCCAAACGCAAATCGAAGAAGCAGGACGACGCGCCGTCGGACAAGCCGGCACCGCCGCCGCTCACCGGCGATCTCGCCGCGCTGAAGGACACGATCGACCTTGCGCGCAAGGGCAAGAACGATGACGCCGGCGCGGCGCGCGGCCGCATTGCCGATCCCGCCGGGCAAAAACTCGCCGAATGGTTCATGCTGCGCCATTCCGAGAGCACGGCGAATTTCAAGCGCTACGCCGCCTTCCTCGCCGCCAATCCGGACTGGCCGAGCAGCGCGCTGCTGCGTCGGCGCGCGGAGGCGCGGCTGTGGCAGGAAAACAGCGACGCGGCCACCGTGCACAAATTCACCATGGACCAGCCGACCAGCGCCAAGGGCAAATTCGCCCTCGCCCGGGTGCTGCTCACCGAGGGCGACAGCGACCGGGCCGCGCGTCTCGTGCGCGAGGCCTGGCGCAGCGATGAACTGTCCGAGCGCAGCGAGGAGGATTCCTACGCGGCGTTCCGCGATCTCCTAACGGCGGACGACCATCGCGCTCGCATGGACAAGCGTCTCGGCGCCAAGGACTACGCGGGCGCGCGGCGCGCGGCCAAGCGTCTCGGCGAGGATGCGCTCGCGATCGTCAAGGCCTGCGCTGCGGTCACCGGCAAGGCGGACAAGGCCAAGGACTATCTCGATGACGTTTCGACCGAGGCGCGCCGCGATCTCGGCTATGTGCTGTGCCGCGCGCAGTGGCTCCTTCAGAAGGACCGCATCGACGACGCGGCCGAAGCATTTTTGGCCGCCGCGCCCGACGCCATGGCGGCGCAGGACACCGACGCGTGGTGGCGCGAGCGGCGCCTGCTCGCACGCAAGCTGCTCGACCAGGGCAAGTCCAGGACCGCCTATGACGTTGTGCGCACCGCCGCGGTGCCGGCGATGGAGGTTTACCGCGTCGACTACCACTTCATGTGCGGCTGGATCGCGCTGCGCTCTCGCGACGATCCCAAAACCGCCTTGATGCACTTCGCCGCGATCGACGAGGGCTCGGCCAATCCGCTTGCGCTGTCGCGGGCGCATTACTGGCGCGGTCGCGCCGAAGAAGCCATGGGCGCAACCGCCGACGCACGCCTGAGCTATCAGGCGGCCGCGCGCTATCCGACCGCCTATTACGGCCAGCTCGCCCGGGCAAAACTCGGCCTCGACCGGATCGAGCTCCGGCCGCCCTCGCCGGCGCTGGCCGCGGCCGACGCGCTGCCGGACGAGCGCGTGCGCGCCGCCGACATGCTCTACGGCATCGGCGAACGTGACGTGGTGTTCTATTACGCCGAGGATTTTGCCAAGGAGAGCACCGATATCGCGGCGCTCGAAGGGCTTGGCGAACTCGCCGGCCGGCGCAACGATGCCCGCACGATGCTGGAGGTGGGCAAGTCGGCGTTGGCGCGCGGGCTCGCGCTCGACCATTACGCCTTCCCGACCATCGGCATTCCCGAGCATAAGCAGGTCGCGCCCGCGATCGAGACTAGCGTGATCTACTCGGTGGCGCGCACCGAAAGCTCGTTCGACCAGCGCGACAAGTCACCGGCCAATGCGGTCGGCCTGATGCAGGTGACGCCGGAAGCCGGGCGCGACACCGCAAAACGCTTCGGCCTGGCCTATGACTGGGACAGGATGGTCTCCGATCCCGTCTACAACATTCAGATGGGGGCGGCCGAGCTTAGCGCGCTCTTGTCGGAATACCGCGGCAACCAGATCATGACCTTCGCCGGCTACAATGCCGGCCGCGGCCGGGTGCGCGAATGGGTGCAGGCGCGCGGCGATCCCCGGGATCCCAAGGTCGATCCGGTCGACTGGGTCGAACGCATCCCGCTGTCGGAGACCCGCAACTACGTCCAGCGCGTGATCGAGAATGTGCTGGTCTACCGCGCGCGGTTCGAGGGCAGCGGCATGGTGGCTGGAAAGAGCGATCAGCGCATCACACCGCAGGAAGTGAGCGCGGCGCCGACGGCATCGGCCGCAGCCTCCGCGCCCTAGCCTCGCAACGCCGGGGCTGGACGCGGCGCGAAGCTGGATGCAGTGACCGCGGCCGACTTCTCCGCGCGGCAGCATTGCTCGGCTAGCCGTCACCTTCTTCTGTGGTCAGAAGGTTGTGCGCGCGCAGATATGCCTCGGTCAGCAAGCGTGAGAGCGCGCCCATCTGCATCATCCAGCTCCAGCTCGAAATAGCCATAAACATCGTGATCGCCTCGAGCGAATTGCTGTAAGGCCAGAGCGTTCCTATGGTCGTCTGCTGATGCCGACGATAGCAATCATGGTCGCAATATCGCCGTTGCGTGGGCACATGCCGGACGTAACTCGAGCCCAGCGGCTGGGCACACGCGCTGCAGGTGCGGCCGTGGTGAGGCCCTTCCTGATTGACGAGCATGAATCTCATCGTCATGTCCTCTCAGGCGGACTGCATATCCACCGGCGCTTTCGCCCGCCTGCCCATTCAAGACGCCGCTCGCGTGCGTCTTTCGATCAGCGGCGCAGCTTCGCGATGAATCGCGTAGCACTCGTGGTCGCAGTAGGGCAGCCGTGTCCTGACGTCGCGCAAGTAGCTGCCGCTGATCTCCTCGCAGCACCATAGACAGTGTGTTTTGCGGAAAGGGGTTCTGCCGTTCACCAGTATGAACCTCACGTGGCACCTCCCAGAGCGAAGCAGTAGACTGTATCGACCAGAGAGGCGGACGGCGGCGGCGCGCAAAGATGGTTGCGGCCGTCGGGATTGTCTCTATTTCGCTCGACCTTCTGGGACGGGATGAGGATGTATTTCCCGTCTTCCCGGCGCCGCGCGTAGACTCTGCCGTCGACGTAGCGTATCTCGGTCGGGTAGCAATCCGCGCTGTTGCAGCAACTCAGCACCGGATTATCCGGCATGTGCCAGCTGGAATAGAACTCCTCGTGCAGGAGCTGATCCTGGAGCGGATGGTGACGATGTGCGGCATCCTGTCCAACCTCGTCGGCTTCCACCCCCGTCATCAACGGAAGCGGGAGCGCGATCGCCAAGAGGAGCTTGCAAATACGATTCAACACGCAGCCTCCTGATTCAGAAATGCCGAACGGGGCGGATCCGGCGGCCGATGCTCACGCCGCCTGAAATTTAAATAGCCATCGGCGGTCTCGTTCGCGGCGCGCCCTGAAGCGATCGAGACACTTCCGCGAGCAGAGCGGCGTTCGCCAGGAATAATATCGGATCAGGCCAAACTTCCCGCTGCAGACAGCGCAGCTTTCTGCGGCAGGACGGCGCTCGGAGTGTTCGGGTTTATCGCACATGATCCTCTCCTCTGGGCCTCTGATGGGAGCCTCTGATGGTCCAGGCTCCCCACGGGCGCTGATGCACGGTCATCGCGTTCGTCACGACACGGGGCTACTCGGCGGCTCTTGGCTTCGCAATCGACTCCACTGGATTGCCAGCGAGGCTAGCCCCAATGCGGCGGACCGCTCAATTGTACGGAGGTAAATGCGCCGTATGACTAGGGTTGCGCGACCTATACATAGGTTTGTCCGGTACTTTTCCGGAGTTTCGCCCGAGCGCAACGAGACGGCGCAAGGCTGGCAAGCTGCACGGCACCCGCGAATTTTCGACGCGGAATCCTACTTTGGTGGAGGGAATTGCCCCTCCTGTCGCAAAGTGCTCTACTTGCCCTGCCCCCCAAGCGGGCCGGGACGCCTGCGATGATGCCTGGCCAGATCGCAAAATTTGGGAATTCGGCCGCGCAGTTCCTGCTGGGCGGCCTTGCGGCGCTTCGGACCTTCGGCAGCGGAGCGAAGCATAGGCCCGCGATCGGCGATGCCTGGCGGCAAGACAACACCGACCAAAACAGCACCAATCGAGACAGCATCAATCAAGACGACATCGACCTGCGCGACGCCGTGAAGCAATGGCGCGAGGTGTTCGAACACAATCCGGTCATGTACTTCATGGTTGATCCGGCCGGGACCGTGCTCAACGTGAATACATTTGGCGCCGCACAACTGGGCTACACGGCGGCCGAACTGACCGGTCAATCCGTGCTGAACGTCTTTTTCGAAGAAGACCATGACCTCGTCCGTCGATGCGTAGCGTTGTGCCTGAAAACCGTGGACCAGTCGCATACCTGGGAGATCCGCAAGATCCGGAAGGACGGCTCGGTTCTCTGGGTTCGTGAAAACGCCAAGGCCATGCTACGTGGCGACGGCACGCCGGTCGTGCTGGTCGCTTGCGAAAACATCACCCAGCGCAGGGAGGCGGAGGATGGGCTGCGGCAGAGCGAGGCTTACCTTGCGCAGGCGCAGGAACTCAGCCGCACCGGCAGCTTCGGCTTAAGCCCGGCGACCGGCGAGATCGTCTGGTCGAGGGAAACCTTTCGCATCTTCCAATGCGATCCTGCCGTGAAGCCGACGCTGGGCTTCGTTTTCCAGCGCATCCATCCGGAAGACCGCGATGCGGTCGGCAAGACCCTCGAACAGGCCTCCCGCGAGGCGGAGGATTTCGACCACCAGTATCGCCTGTTGATGCCTGATGGATCGCTTAAATATCTCCATTCCGTGGCGCGCGCGGTGAGACATGCATCCGGGCGCATCGAGTTCGTCGGGGCTGTCACCGACGTCACGATCGCAAAAGAGGCGGAACAGAGGCTGCGTCGCAGTGAAGCCTATCTGGCCGAAGCCCAACGCCTCAGCCATACGAGCAGCTGGGCCTGGGACGTGCGTCGCCAGGAGTTTGCTTACCGATCGGCTGAACTCTACCGCTTGTTCGGATTTGACCCGGACCAGGTTGATTTATCAGCACGGGCTTTCCAACAGCGGATCCCCTCCGAAGACTTTGGACGGGTTGTCGACGTGGAACGTCGGGCAATCCAGCAAAGACAGCCCTTCGAAATTGATTTTCGGATTGTGCGTCCGGACGGTTCGATAAGACGCGTCCATACGGAGGGACATCCCGTCATAGGCGGCGACGGCGATGTGATGGAAATTATCGGCACGCACGTGGATGTCACCGAGCAGTTCGCCGCAAAAGAAGCGCTGCAAAAGGCCTTTGACGAGCTCAAGCAATCCGAGCAGCGATTCCGCGATTATGCCGAAACCGCATCGGACTGGTTTTGGGAGACCGGGCCGGACCACCGTATCACGCATATATCGGAGCACGCCGATACGGCCACTGCCGTGCCGACGGGCTTGATCGGCCTGCCCCGTTGGGACATCCCCCCCGATGCCGAACTCGAGCCCGAGAAGTGGGAGCAGCATCGCGCGGCGATCGAGGCTCATCTTCCGTTTCGCGACCTGGTTTACCGCAGTAGGGATCGCAACGGATCTCCGATTTACGTGCGCACCAGCGGCAAGCCCTTCCATGATGCGAACGGCAATTTTCTCGGCTATCGTGGCGTCAGTACCGACGTCACGGCGGCGGTCCGCGCCGAGCAGACCGAAGAAGCGCTGCGCAAGGCGCAAGCCGAACTCGCCCATGTCACGCGCGTCACGATGCTTGGCGAACTCACCGCCTCGATAGCCCACGAGATCAATCAGCCGCTTGCCGCCGTGATCTCCAATGCAGACGCCTGCATCGGATGGCTCGACCGCGAACCGGCCGAACTGGATGCCGCGCGCCGTTCTGTGGAATGGATCGTCGAGGACGCCAATCGGGCCAGCGAGGTCATCCGCCGCATCAGGGCGCTAGCGAAGAAGACCGAGATCGAGATGGTTCCACTCGACATCAACCAGGTCGTGAGGGAGACGGTGACCCTCGTTCGGCGCGAGCTTGCCACTCATGCCGTCTCGGTGCGAATGGAGCTGGCGTCCAGTCTGCCCAGAGTCTGCGGCGATCGGATCCAGCTGCAGCAGGTGCTGATCAATCTCGCCATGAACGGGATTGAGGCCATGCAGGCCAACATCGACCGCCCGCGCGAGCTGGCGATCCGCTCCAGTCAGGTGGGCGAGGATGGCCACGGCTGCCTGCTCCTTACCGTGACGGATCGCGGAGTCGGCCTTGGCAAAGACGCGACGGAGCGCATCTTCACACCTTTCTTCACCACAAAGTCGGGCGGCCTGGGAATGGGGCTGTCGATCTGCCGATCGATCATCGAGGCTCACGCGGGCCGTCTTTCGGCATTTCCAAATGAGGGGAGCGGCGCAACATTCCAGATCACCCTGCCCTTGCCGCACGAGGATATGTCGTGACCGACCGCGCCAACCCGACGCAGGCGCACGCTGATGATCCGATCGTTCTGATCGTCGATGACGATCCGTCCATGCGCCGTGCGCTCACCAACCTCTTTCAATCAGTCGGGCTCAGAGTCGAGGCCTTCGGTTCGGCGGCCGAGATCATGGATGCCAAGCCGCCGGCGGTCCCCAGCTGCATGGTGCTCGACATCCGCCTGCCGGGCTCGAGTGGCTTCGACCTCCAGGCGGACCTCGCGAAGGCCAGCATTCACACCCCTATCATCTTCATCACCGGTCACGGCGATATTCCCATGACCGTCAGGGCGATGAAGAGCGGGGCCATCGATTTTCTGACCAAGCCGGTGCGTGACCAGGACATACTGGATGCGGTCCAGGCTGCCATCGAACGGGATCGCAAGCGGCGCGATGCCGAGAAGTCGATGTCAGGCGTGCGGTCCCGGTTCGAAGCCCTGACGGAGCGTCAGCGCGACATCCTCGTCCTCGTCACATCCGGCCTGATGAACAAGCAGGTCGCCGCCGAGCTTGGATTGGCTGAGATTACCGTCAAGATCTATCGCGGGCAGATCATGCGGAAAATGGGCGCGAAGTCATTGGCCGATCTCGTCAGAATGACCGAGTCGCTCGGGATCCCGCGTACAAGGGGAAAACTACAAACCTAAGTATGCTTTCCAAGCTCGCTCCGAGGCCCCACTTTGCAATGGGCGGCTGGGCTGCGGACGGCAGCCCCCGATCAGGAGCGATGATCTTGTCAATCCCTTCGGTCATTTCCGTCATTGACGACGATCTCTCCGTCCGCCTTGCGACGAACAATCTCCTGACGTCGCGTGGATACGCGGTCTGCATCTTTGGCTCTGCTCACGAATTTCTCCAATCGGCCGAACTGGATACGACGTCCTGCGTCATCGCGGACGTGCAGATGTCGGCCATGAGCGGTGTTGATCTGATGATGCATATGCGCGGCCTCGGACGTCACACGCCGTTCATCTTCGTGACGGCATTTCCCGACGATGCCGTGCGCGAGCGCGCCCTCGAGGCTGGTGCCGTCTGCTTTCTCGCGAAACCGTTTGCCACGCCGACTCTGATTCAATGTCTGGAGACGGCCCTGTCGAGGCCCGGTGAAGCCAGGACGTGATACGCCTGCGCCCGAGGAAAGAAGTCGGTCTAGCCGCAAACCAAGGCGTCTTCCGCTTCAATCCACCTTGATGTTTGCCGCCTTGATGATCGGCCACCATTTTGCGATCTCGGCCTTTTGGCGAGTGCCAAGGGCCTCGGGCGTGAGCTGATCTTGCGGCGTCATCTTCAGGCCCTGGCTCTCGAGCTGCTTCTTCACCGCGGGATCGTTCAGCGCTTCCACCGCGGCGGCATTGAGCCTGGTCACAATCTCCTTCGGTGTGCCCTTGGGCACCCACATGCCTGACCACAGCACCATGTTGAAGCCTTTCAGCCCGGCCTCCTCCGCGGTCGGAATCTCCGGCGCGGATGCAAGGCGCTTGTCGTCGCTGATGGCGTAGGCGCGGATGGTGCCGGCGCGGACCTGGCCGATGGAGTTGGAGGTCTGGTCGACAATGACGTCGATCTGGCCTGCGATGAGATCGTTCAGGGCGGGCGCGGTGCCGCGATACGGCACGTATTGCAGCCTGATGCCGGTGACGCTCTCGAAATAGACGCCGGCGATGTGGCTGCCGGAACCGGCACCGGCGGTGCCGGCGGTCGCGGGCGACGGCCGTGTCTTGAGCCATGCAATCAGCTCCTTGAGCGAGGTCGCCGGCACGGCGTTCTTGCTGACCACGATCATCGGATTGCTCGGCAACAGCACCACCGGCTCGAGATCGGCAACGAGATCGAAGTTGAGCTTGTAGACGGCACCGTTGGCGACGTGGGTGCCGAGATGGCCGAAGCTGATCGTGTAGCCGTCGGGCGGCGAATGCACGGCGCGGCTGACGCCGATCGAGCCGCCAGCGCCGGTGACATTCTCGATCACCAAGGGCTGGCCGAGCGCCGTCCGCATCCGCTCGGCAAGCACGCGCGCCATCGCGTCCGACGGTCCACCGGCGGCGAAGGGCACGATGATAGTGATGGGATGTGAAGGATAATCATCGGCGCGCACGGCGCTTGTGACAGCAAGAACACCGATCAGCGTGGCCCAGACGGCCTTCTTCATTGTCTTCTCCCTAGCGATGTCATTCTTATTTTTGCTTATTTTTGCCCTCTCCCCACATAGGGAAGAGGGATCGTTGGTAACGAACTGCCGCGCTAAAACTGCGTGTAATCGATCTGCTTGTGGCGGTCGAGCGTGCGTGTGACCGGCGGCAGCGGGTACTTCAGGCCGGAAGCGCAGTTGAACAGCATGACGCGGTCGGTCTTGCTGACACGGCCGTCGGCGAGGCTGTCCTTGTAGGCTGCATAAGTCGCGGCGCCTTCGGGGCACAGCAGCAGCCCCTCCTCGCGCGCGACCTCGTTCAACGCAGACGAGATCTTGTCGTCGTCGACCGCAATGGCAAATCCCTCGCTCTGCCGCACCGCGCGCAGGATCAGGAAATCGCCGATCGCCTGCGGCACGCGGATGCCGGAGGCAATGGTGTGGGCGTCCTCCCAGCGTGTCGCATGCTCGCTGCCGGCCTCATAGGCGCGCACCATCGGCGCGCAGCCGGAGGCCTGCACCGCGACCATGCGCGGGCGCTTCGAGCCGATGAAGCCGATCTTCTCGAGCTCATCGAAGGCCTTCCACATTCCGATCAGGCCGGTGCCGCCGCCGGTCGGATAGAAAATCACATCGGGCACGTCCCAGCCGAGCTGCTCAGCGAGCTCCAGCCCCATGGTCTTCTTGCCTTCGATCCGGTACGGCTCCTTCAAGGTCGAGGTATCGAACCAGCCGACTTTCGACTTGCCCTCGCCGACGATCTTGCCGCAATCGTCGATATAGCCGTTGACGCGGTAGACCGTCGCGCCCTGGAGCTCGATCTCGCTGACATTCACCTCCGGCGTATCGGCCGGGCAGAAGATCGTGGTCTTGATTCCGCAAGAGGTCGCATAAGCCGCCAGCGCTGCGCCGGCATTGCCGTTGGTCGGCATCGCCATGTGCTTGATGCCGAGCGACTTACCCATCGACACCGCCATCACCAGCCCGCGTGCCTTGAACGAGCCGGTCGGCAGGCGGCCCTCATCCTTGACGATGATCTCGCCGCCGCCAAGCTTGGCGCCGAGCTTGGGCAGCCGGATCAGCGGCGTGGTGACCTCGCCGAGCGAGACGATGTCCTTGCATTTGCGCACCGGCAGCAGCTCGCGATAGCGCCACATGTCGGCCGGACGCTGGCTAAGCGCATCCTTGGTCAGCGCCTTCTTCACGCCATCAAGTTCATAGCGGACCAGCAGTGGCTTTCCCGCCTTGGAGAGGTTGTGGACCTCGTCGGCGGAATAGCGATCGCCTTCCATCGCACATTCGAGATGAGTGACGAAGGTCGGGCGTTCGATGGTGAGGTTGTCGTTGTCGTGCATGGGGTAAGCCCTCTTGTTGTTCTGGTGTTTCGCTGTCAGACCCGTCACCCTGAGGCGCTCTTCATGCGGCGCACCTTGCCGTATGAAGAGCCTCGAAGGGCGACGAGCCCGGCTGCATCTCGGCCATCCATCCTTTGAGGCTCGGCCAACGGTGCTTTGCAGCGCTGGCCTCGCACCTCAGAGGGTGTGATTTTTTTGACTGTGGAGCAAGCAAATCTAACCTGTGGCCGATGGATGTGATTCTCTGGCGATGATGGATTCGCGGGAGGTGACGTTGGCTGCCGATGAGT